>NZ_JBHWLY010000030.1:0-8474 GCF_042730435.1 Nocardioides sp. NPDC059952
GTCCGGACGGCCGAGGCGTCACGTACGCCGGCCGAAGCGGCAGCTGGCTGCCAACTCGGCCGACGGGAGTGACGCTTCGGCCTGCGCGGGTGACGCTTCGGCCGACGCGGGTGACGCCTCGGCAGACGTGGGTCGCCTCGGCGTGAGGTCTACTTCTCCAGGATGGCGACGACGCCCTGGCCGCCGGCGGCGCAGACGGAGATCAGGCCGCGGCCCGAGCCCTTCTCGTCGAGCAGCTTGGCGAGGTTGTTGATGATCCGGCCGCCGGTGGCGGCGAAGGGGTGGCCGGCCGCGAGGCTGGAGCCCTTGACGTTCAGCTTCTCGCGCGGGACGGTGCCGAGCGGAGCGTCGAGGCCGAGCTTGTCCTTGCAGAAGTCCGCGGACTCCCAGGCGGCGAGGGTGGACAGGACCTGCGACGCGAACGCCTCGTGGATCTCGAAGAAGTCGAAGTCGTCGAAGGTCAGGCCGTTGCGGGCCAGGAGGCGCGGGACGGCGTAGGCGGGAGCCATCAGCAGGCCCTCGCCACCGGCCACGTAGTCGACAGCGGCGACCTCGGCGTCGACGAAGTAGGCCAGGACCGGCAGGTTCTTGGCGGCGGCCCACTCCTCGGACGCGAAGAGCACCGCGGAGGCGCCATCGGTGAGCGGGGTCGAGTTGCCGGCCGTCATGGTCGGGTTCTCACCCTTGACCCCGAAGACGGGCTTGAGCGTCGAGAGCTTCTCCACGGTCGAGCCCGGGCGGAGGTTGTTGTCCTTCTCCAGGCCGCGGAACGGCGTGATCTGGTCCTCGAACCAGCCGGCCTCGTACGCAGCGCCCAGCTTCTGGTGGGAGGCAGCGGCCAGCTCGTCCTGGGCCTGGCGGGTGATGCCCCACTCCTGCGCGGTCAGCGCGGCATGCTCACCCATGGAGAGCTTGGTGCGCGGCTCGACGTTGGCCGGGATGTTGGGGATGACGTCGGCGGGGCGGAGCTTGGCGAAGGCCTTGACGCGGTCGATGTTGGACTTGGCCCGGTTGGCCTCGAGCAGGACCTTGCGGAGCTTCTCGCCCAGCGCGATCGGCGCGTCGGAGGTGGTGTCGGTGCCGCCGGCGATGCCGGAGTCGAGCTGGCCGAGCGCGATCTTGTTGGCGATGTAGGTCGCCGCCTGGAGGCCGGTGCCGCAGGCCTGCTGCAGGTCGACGGCGGCGGTCTCCGGCGCCAGCTTCGACCCGAGCACCGACTCGCGGGTCAGGTTGAAGTCGCGCGAGTGCTTGAGCACCGCGCCGGAGGCGACCTCCCCGATGCGCTCGCCCTCGAGGCCGAAGCGCGCGGCGAGACCGTCGAGGACGGCGGTGAACATCTCCTGGTTGGACGCGGTCGCGTACGCACCGTTGGAGCGGGCGAAAGGAATACGGTTGCCGCCCACGATGGCGACACGGCGCGTGGCCTGAGCAGTGGTCATAGGGTTCATCCTTGTCTGATGAAGCGCTTTGGAGAAGGGTATGTCAGGGAGATCACGAAAAGTGGACACCGAGTTACACCTCTAGTTACAACTGGCGAGTAACATACCAACGTACGCCTCAGAGACCACGTCCAGAAGGATCAGAGCAGACCATGAGCGACAAGTACCAGAGCTTCACCCAGTCGGCGATCGGCAAGGTCCTCGTCAAGAACCTCGGCCTGCCCAATCCCACCAAGCTCGAGCGGTACGCAGCTGGCGCCCCGCTCGTGAAGGGCACCGTCCTCGTCGGCGGACGTGGTCGTCTGGCCGAGTCGCTGAGCGGGCTTCTGGGCGAGCTGGACATCACCTCGACCGACGCCGCGACCCCGGGCACCAAGCTCAAGGGCCTCGTCTTCGATGCCACCGGCCTGACCTCGACCGCCGACCTGGTCGCGCTCCAGGAGTTCTTCACCCCGGTGCTGCGCAGCCTGGAGAGCAACCCGCGCGTCGTCGTGATCGGCACGCCGCCCGAGCTGCTCGAGGGTGGCGAGCGGGTCGCCCAGCGCGCGCTGGAGGGCTTCACCCGCAGCCTCGGCAAGGAGATCGGCAAGGGCGGCACCGTCCAGCTGGTCTACGTCGCCGAGGGCTTCGAAGGCTCGCTGCTCTCCACCCTCGCCTTCCTGCTCTCCCCCAAGAGCGCCTACGTCTCCGGCCAGGTTGTGCGGATCGGCACCAAGAACGCCTCCCCCGCCGCCGAGCAGGTCGACCCGAAGAAGCCCCTGACCGGCAAGGTCGCGCTCGTCACCGGCGCCGCGCGCGGCATCGGCGAGGAGATCGCCAAGGTGCTGCAGCGCGACGGTGCGACCGTCGTCGGCCTGGACATCCCGCCGGCCGAGGACGACCTGAAGAAGGTCACCCCCGACTACATCACCGCCGACATCACCGCCGAGGACGCGCCCGCCAAGATCGCGGCCTACCTCCAGGAGAAGTTCGGCGGCGTCGACATCGTCGTGCACAACGCCGGCGTCACGCTCGACAAGAAGCTCGCCAACCAGAAGCCCGACCGCTTCGGCAAGGTGCTCGAAATCAACATCAGCGCCCCGGAGCGGATCACGGCCGCGCTGCTCGAGCAGAAACTGGTCCGTCCCAACGGCCGCATCATCGGCGTCTCCTCGATCGCCGGTATCGCCGGCAACCTCGGCCAGACCTCCTACGGCGCCTCGAAGGCCGCCGTCATCGGCTTCGTCGACTCGCTGGCCGAGGAGCTTCCCGATGGCATCACCATCAACGCGGTCGCCCCGGGCTTCATCATCACCCAGATGACCGCGGCGGTCCCGTTCGCGACGCGTGAGGTCGGCCAGCGGCTCAACGCGATGGCCCAGGGTGGCCTGCCGGTCGACGTCGCCGAGACCATCGCCTGGTACGCCTCGCCGGCATCGACCGGCGTCAACGGCAACGTCGTGCGGGTGTGCGGCCAGATGATGCTGGGGGCCTGATGAGCACGCCCAGGATCGAGCCCAGCTTCACCGGAAAGTCCGGTCCCGGCCTGCTCGTCCGGGCGGCGCTGCCGGCCATCCCGGGCATCAACGCGCTCCCCGGGATCAAGAAGACCGGCGTCGCCTACGAGGAGCTCAGCCTCACCCGCGAGCCGGTCGTCCTCGAGCGGAGCGCGGTCGACGCGTACGCCGAGCTGTGCGGCTTCCCGATCAAGGACACCGTGCCGCTCCCCTACCCGCACATGCTGGCCTTCCCGCTGCACATGGCGCTGATGTCCTCGCCCGACTTCCCCTCGCCCGCGATGGGGATGGTCCACATCGAGAACTCGATCAGCGGCTACCGCCCGATCTCGGTCGGCGAGGCGGTCTCGGTGACCGCCACCGTGGGGCAGCCCGAGCCGCACCCGGTCGGCAAGGCGTACCGGTTCCTGACCGTCGCGACCGTCGAGGGTGAGGTCGTGTGGGAGTCCACCTCGACCTACCTCGTCCGCGGGAAGCGCAACCCCGACGTCGAGTGGAGGTCCGACTTCGCCGAGGTCGACCCGTCCGGGCCGGTCTTCCCGCTCAAGGCCGACCTGGGCCGGCGCTACGCGAAGGTCGCCGGCGACTACAACCCGATCCACCTCTATCCGCTGACCGCGAAGGCGCTGGGCTTCAAGCGGCAGATCGCGCACGGGATGTGGACCAAGGCGCGCTGCATCGCGGCCCTGGAGAACCGGCTGCCCGGTGCCGTACGCGTCGACGTGGCGTTCAAGAAGCCGGTCTTCCTGCCGTCCTCGGTCGCGTTCGGGTCGCTGAAGCACCTGGACGGCTACGACTTCTCGCTCCACCAGCGCGGCTCGGACACGCTCCATCTGGTGGGCCGTACGACCGCGCTCTGAGCTCACGCCCGACGAGGCCGCCCTCGGTCCGATGACCGAGGGCGGCCGCTTCGTGCTCGCGCAGCGAAGTCGGCTCAGCGGCGAACAGCGGTGACCCAGTAGGGCGTGTCGGGCTCCGGGGGCGTGGTGAACCGGGCGTTGGGCAGGTAGAGCCGGTCACGGTAGGCGGCGACGGTCGTCGGCACGTCGAAGTCGTCGCTGGTCAGTGTGTCGACCTGGACGCCGCGGGAGCCGGACTTGTCGAGATGGATGACGGCGATCTCGTTGTCGAAGTTGCGGACGACGTACAAGGTCCTGCCGAGCAGCAGCATGCCGTCGCCGTTGGTGAGGCCGGCCCCACCGAGGTCGACGACGGTGGTCACGCCGGTGCGCGGGTCGACGCGGTGCAGGAGCCCCGTGGTCGAGTTGACCACCAGCAGGCCGCGGCCGTCCGGAGTGGCGGTGATCCCGTTGGCGTTGAAGCCCGCCACCTGCTCCCAGTCCCCGGTGAGCGGGAGGGTCCGGACCGGGCCTCCGTCGAGCGGCACGGCGTAGAGCTGGGCCTGCTGGGAGTCGGTGAACCACGCCTTGTGGCGGGTGAGGACGACGTCGTTGACGAAGCTGGCCGCGGTGGTGAGCTGGTGGTCGGCGAGAAGACGGCCGGTGCGGGTGTCGATCACCCTGGCGCTGCCGCTGGGGCCGCCGGCGGCGAAGAGGCGACCGTGACGGTCGACCTTGACGCCGACGGTGGCGGTGCCGGGGCCTTGGGCGACCACCTTTCCGCGGCCGGTTCGTAGGTCGACGCGGTAGATGTCGCCGTCCACGCGCGACCCGAACCAGGCCGTCGGCCCGCCTCCGATCGCGATGCCCTCGGGCTGGAAGCCGGGCGGGAGGTCGAATCTCTTGGGGAAGACCGTGTGTGCGTCGGCCGTGGCTGGGACGAGGGCCGCGACCAGTGCCGCGGCGAGCAGGGCGATACGGATCCGGAACATCGTTGCTCCTGACGGGGTCGGCGCCGCCCGAGCCGGCGTGGAAGACGGCTGCTTTCGCCTACCGTACGCCGCGGGCCCGATAACCCGTGGCGACTCGGGGTGAGCAGGTGGGACCGTGGGCCTCATGACCACCGCCATGATCCTTCCCACCGGCTACACCGAGCGGCCCTTGGCGCTGGCCGATGCTGGCGCCGTCACCCGGGTGATGGCGGCGAACGAGCTGGCCACCGTGGGCGAGGTCGTCATCGAGGAGGCCGACATCGTCGCCGAGTGGCAGCGACCCTCCTTCGACGTCGGTGCCGCCACTGTCGGCGTGCTCGGACCCGACGGTGAGCTGGTCGCCTACGCGGAGTGTTCCGGCGGCGCCCGAGCCGATGCGGCCGTCCATCCCGAGCACTGGGACCGCGGGATCGGCACGGCCCTGGCCGGCTGGATCGGTGCCCGCGCGGCGGAGCTCGGCGAGCCGGTCATCGGCATGCCGGTCCCCCAGGGTTCACCCGGCGACCGGCTGCTGGCCTCCCTGGGCTGGTTTCCCCGCTGGGAGTCCTGGGTGCTGGCGCTGCCGCAGGACGCGGCGATCGCGGTGCGAGAGCTCCCCGAGGCGTACGCCATCCGGGCGGCCACGCCGCACGACCACGAACAGGTGTGGACGGTGGTCGAGGACGCCTTCCTGGAATGGTCCGAGCGCGAGCGGGAACCCTATGCGGACTGGGTCGCCACCACCATCGAGCGTCCCGGCGCCGAGCCGTGGAACGTCCGCGTGGTCACCGGCCCGGACGGCACCGTCGTCGCCGCGGCGGTGCTGGTGATGACCGAGGACGGCCGGGAGGGGTACGTCAGCAAGCTGGCCACCCGCAAGGACCAGCGCAACCGTGGCCTGGCCCAGGCGCTCCTCGCCGACGCGTTCGGCGCTGCCCGCGCTCACGGAGCGACGCGCGCGACCCTGTCGACGGACTCTCGCACCGGCGCCCTGGACCTCTACCTCCACGTCGGCATGGAGGTCGAGTCCACCTGGGTGCACCGCGCGACCCGGCCCTGATCCCACCTGGACGCGCCGCGCTGGGCTACCATCTTGCGTCCAGGAGGTGGACAGACATGTCCGACGTACTGATCCGAGGTCTCTCGGATGACGAGCTCGCGCGCATCGACACCGAGGCGACGCGGCTCGGGCTCACCCGCAACGAGTATCTCCGCCGATGGTTCACGCCCGACGCCCTGCGTCCGCTGCCACCGGCGCGACCCGTGGCCGGCGGCGACTTCGCGAAGTTCGCCCCGCTCGCCGACCGGGGTCTGATGCGTGACGCATGGTCGTGAGGCGACCCTGGCTGATGCACCGGTCGGCCCTCGCCCGGATGTCCACCAGCCCCGACGCTGAGAAGTGGTCCCGCCTGATCGAGCTGGGACAAGTACGCATCACCACCACGACATTGCTCGAGATCGGCCACCTGGCCCGCTCCGAGCGGGAGTGGTCCGAGCTCGTCGAGGACGTGCCGGTCATCCACATGCCGCTCGCGACCCTCACGCCGCGTACGGAGGCACGGGCGCTGGAGATCCAGCGCATCGTGCTGCGCGACGGTCGTCACCGGGCGCCGTCGGTCCCGGACCTGCTCGTCGCGGCGGTCGCGGAGGAGGCCGACCTCACGGTCCTCCACGCCGACAACGACGTCGACCTGATCACCCGCACCACCGGCCAGTCCGTCGAGCGCCTGCGCCTGTGACCTCGCCCGTCGCGTCGGCTCGTGATGACGAGCCGACTCGGCGGGTGCTCTGGGCTGGTGGCGGGGTGCGCTATCGCGACCATCGACCAGGGTGTGCGATAGCGCCCCGCGCTGCGGATCGGCGGGGGCCGGCCACGGGTTGATCCCGGGGCCGATAGAACATGCGCATGCACGCTGACCCCCACCAGTCTGCAGGCCCCCGGACGAGCCTTGTGACCACGCTCGGCGAGATCGATGTCACCGGCCCGATGGAGCCGGTGCTCGGCGGCCTCGCGGGCTCGTCGACGGCACAGGCGACGCTGTGGCTCTCGACCCGCCTGGCCGCCGCGGTCCGTTCCTACGTCGACGGGCTGGCCGACCTCGGCGCGCCTGTCCCGGAGGAGTCCGAGATCTGCCCGCGCCTGACCGAGAACGACTACCTCCCACCGACGGGTCCGCCGGGCCTCGCCGAGGTCGGCGGCTGGTCGACCGAGGCGCTGACCGAGGCAGCCCGTCGCGTACGCGATGCCGCCGACGCCGTCGAGTCACACCTGCACGAGGTCCCGGGGCTGCTCACCGCCGCCACGCCGGAAGAGCGAGACGCCGAGGTACGCAGCGGCGAACTGCTCCTCAAGGCACTGCGCCATGCCCGCTGGGCGATGCACGACGGGGCCGTGAACCTGGATGCCGCGCTGGCCGAGCTCACCGAGGCGACCATGCTGGCGGTGGCAGCCAGCCACCCGCTGCTCGAGGACCCGCAGACCCACCCGGCGAGCATCACCGCCGCCCTCGCCCGGGTCGTCCGGGCCGATGCCGCGACCGCCGCGGCGCTCCACGACATCGAGTTCCCCGAGAGCCTGAGCTCTCGGATCGCCGCCTACGTGGCCCGGGTCAGGGCGACCCGCCAGGTCGTCGCCTCGCTCGGCGAGGAGGGCGCCGGGGCGCTCACGGTCGGCAAGGTCGCCAAGAGCGCCGGCGGCGTGGTCGGCAAGGGCAGCGCGTACGTCCGGTTCCTGCGTACGACCCTGCTCGGACTGACCCGGTCACGCTCGCTCGGCGCGCTGCGGCAGTTCGCCCGCGGGAGCGCCAACGGCGGGTTCCTGCGATTTCTCATCGGCGCGCGGCTGGCTCGCGGGGTCGGCTGGGTCTTCCTGCCGCTGACGATCCTCACCGGAACGATCGATGCGGTGACCGGCGGCGGCGAGAGCGGCGTACGCGGCTGGGCCAACCGCCTCTTCGGGCTTGCCGGCGCGACCGGAGCGGCGGCGCTGCTGGTGACCCAGCTGCGCTGGACCGCGGCAGGCCCCGCGGCGCTCAGCCTCGCCGGCGCCTCGGTGCTCGCCTTCAGCCTCTGGTCGCTGGGCACGATGGCCTGGGACCACCGCGCCCGGATCGGGACCTTCCTGGGCGCCGTCGGGAGCCGGCTCAGAACAGCTCGCGGACCTTCTCGATCGGCCGGGCGAGCACACCGCGGTCACCATTGAGCACGATCGGGCGCTGCAGCAGCTCAGGGTGCTCCACCATCAGCTCGACCAGCTCGTCCTCGGAGAGGTCGCGGTTGCCCAGGTCGAGCTCCTTGTAGACCGGCTCGCGCTTCCGCAGCACGTCGCGAGCGCTCAGGCCGGTCTTCGCCAGGATGTCCCTGACCTCCTCGGCCCGCAGGCCGAGCACGTGGTAGTCGACCTTCTCGAAGTCGATCCCCTCCTCCTTGAGGAGGACGAACAGGTTCCGACACGTCGTGCAGGTCGGCTTCTCGTACACCGTGATCTGATCCACGCCCGCCACCTTAGCCCGCGGGGTTCGTGCGCTATCGCGACAGGCAACCAGGATGTGCGATAGTGCGCTGGCTTATTCCTGACCTGCTGATGGCACAGGCGCGCCGAGTCGGCTCATCCTGACCGAAAATCCCGTCGAGTGGGGGCGGGGTTTAAAGCCCCAGGCCACCCCGAAAACGGCTGGGCCAGGCCGGGGGGGGGGGGGGCGGGGCGGGGGGGGGGGGTGGGGGGGCGGT
>NZ_JBHWLY010000030.1:8484-68286 GCF_042730435.1 Nocardioides sp. NPDC059952
CCCCTGTGGTGCCCCCCGGGGCCCGGTGGGCTCACACCCACCCACACCCCCCCGCCGGGGGGCCGTTTATTCCCCCCCCCCCCCGACGCCAGATCCGGTCAGGACGAGCCGGGTCGGCGGGGGTCAGGCGCGAGGCGGGCGGATGAGGCCCTCTTGCGCGACCGTGGCCGCGAGGGTGCCGTCGGCGGTGAAGACCCGACCGATGGACAGGCCGCGGCCGCCGTAGGCCGAGGGGCTCTCCTGGTCGTAGAGCCACCACTCGTCGGCGCGGAAGGGGCGGTGGAACCAGATGGTGTGGTCGAGCGAGGCCATCTGGATGCCCTTGTGGTCCAGCGAGTGGGCGGCCAGGGAGGCGCCCAGGAGGGAGATGTCGGAGGCCCAGGTGAAGGCGCCGCGCTGGATGTCAGGATCGTCGGGGAGCGAGGCGCCCAGACGGATCCAGAGGCGCTGCTGCGAGGGGTGTGCCGGGTCGGGCTCGAGGCCGAGCAGCGAGTTGCCGACGGCGCGGATCTCGACCGCCTCCCACTCGCGCGCCAGCGAGACTGCCTCGGGGCTTCCGGAGTCGGCCATCATCTTGAGGAAGTCGATGCACTTCTCCGGCGGCGGCACCGACGGCATCGCGTCCTGGTGCTCGAAGCCGGTCTCCTCGCGCTGGAAGTTGGCGGTGAGGTAGTAGATGTCGCGCCCCTTCTGGCGCGCGCTCACCCGCCTGGTCTCGAAGGAGCGCCCGTCGCGGATCCGCTCGACGTCGTAGACGATCGGGTAGGACGGGTCGCCCGGCAGCAGGAAGTAGGAGTGCATCGAGTGCACAGTGAAGGCCGGGTCGGCCGACCGCACCGCGGCCATCAGCGCCTGGGCGGCCACCTGGCCGCCGTAGGCGCGGCCCCGCGAGTTGCGGGTCGTGGTGGCACCGTGGAAGAGGTCCTTGTCGATCTCGACCAGGTCGAGCACGCCCACCAGCTCGGCCACTGCCTGATCCGCCGCTACGGCGTCGGTCGTCATGTGAGTGAGTGTCTCTCAATCCTTCTCAGGGTTGTCATCGGGGTCGGGGCCGTTCAGCCCGGCCAGGAACTGCTCGAACTGCTCGCCGAGCTCGTCTCCGGTCGGCAGCGGCTCGTCGGGAGCCAGGAGCGAGCGTCCGGACTCCTCCCCGCGCTGGAAGGTGTCGTACTGCTGCTCGAGAGCGGCCACGACCTCCCGCACCTCCGCATTGTCCTCGATATAGGAGGCGATCTCCTCCTCGCGGCGCTGGGCCTCGGCCTCCAGGTCAGAGACCGGGATCGTCAGCCGGGCCGCACGCTCGAGCGCCTCGACGAGCACGACCGCCGCTGCCGGATAGTCGCTCTGGGCCAGGTAGTGCGGCATGTGCACCACGAAGCCGCCCGCCGGGTGGCCCCACTCCCCCAGGCGTACCTCCACCAGGGCCTGGGCCGAGGCCGGGATGCGGATCTCGCCCTTCCAGGGGCTCTCCCAGACCTGGCCGGTGAGCTCCTGCGCCGGGTCGTTGGCGTGCCTGGTCGTGGTCAGCGGCCGGGTGTGCGGCACCGCCATCGGCACCGAGGCGAGCGCGATCACCTCGGTCACCCCGAGGCGCTCGACGACCTCGCGTACGGCGCCGGCGAAGGCCTCCCAGCGGTTGTCCGGCTCGGGGCCGTGCAGCAGGAGGTAGGGGGCATCGCCGGTGTCCTTGAGCAGCCGGACGACCAGCCGCGGGGCGTCGAAGGACTCGTAGTGGTCGCTGACGAACGAGATCGCCGGGCGTCGGGCCCGGTAGTCGTGGAGCTCGTCGACGTCGAACGTCGCCACCACCGGCGCGCGCCTCGATGTCTGGACCAGATGGGCCGCGGCCCGCTCGGCGGCCTTGCCCGCATCGAGGAAGCCGTCCAGGACGACCACCAACGGCAGCTGGTCACCACCGGCAAGGATGATCTCCTCGGGCAGGTCGTCCACGATGTGCACCAGTCGTGATCCGGCCATCGGTGTCTCCTCCCGTTGCGTACGGCCCTCGCGGACCTCGTCGTCGCTCGCCTCGCCAGGGATCGCGACCCTGGGGCTCAACCTTCTCAATACACGCTTCCACATGACGACAGCGCAGCATTCTGGACGCCCACGTTATTCCCAAGCCGACGCGCGGAGACCGGCGACCTCCGCTGCGGCAGGCGATGTGACCTCCCCCTCGGTGCGGCCGTTGTTACTAGCGGGTAATGTAGGCGACGGGCACCACCCGTGCCCGCACCACCAGCGTTGCCAAGCGGCAACCGACCGGCAACCCACATGGAGTGACACGGTGACCCGACAGCTGCGAGAAGTCGTCTTCGTCGACGGCGTACGCACACCTTTCGGCAAGGCCAAGGGCCAGTACGCCGAGACCCGCGCAGACGACCTGGTCGTCAAGCTCATCCGTGAGCTCACGCGCCGCAACCCCGAGCTTCCCCCCGAGCGGATCGACGAGGTCGCCATCGCCGCGACCACCCAGATCGGCGACCAGGGCCTGACGATCGGGCGCACCGCGGGCCTGCTCGCCGGGCTCCCGCAGTCCGTCCCGGGCTACGCGATCGACCGCATGTGCGCCGGCGCGATGACCGCCGTCACCACGACCGCCGGCGGCATCGCCTTCGGCGCCTACGACGTCGTCATCGCCGGCGGTGTCGAACACATGGGCCGCCACCCGATGGGTGAGGGCGTCGACCCCAACCCGCGGATCATCTCCGAGAAGCTCGTCGACCCCTCCGCGCTCGTCATGGGCAACACCGCCGAGAACGTCCACGACCGCTACCCGGCGATCACCAAGGAGCGCACCGACGCGTTCGCCGTCCGCTCCCAGGAGCTGGCGGCCAAGGCGTACGCCGACGGCAAGATCCAGCCCGACCTGGTCCCCGTCGCCACCCGTTCGGCCGAGAACGGCTGGGGCCTGGCCACCACCGACGAGCCGATGCGTCCCGGCACCACCACCGAGGACCTGGCCAAGCTGAAGACCCCGTTCCGTCCGCACGGCCGCGTCACCGCGGGCAACGCGGCGGGCATCAACGACGGCGCGACCGCCTCGCTGCTGGCCTCCGAGGAGGTCGCCCGCGAGCTCGGTCTGCCGATCAAGATGCGACTGGTGTCGTACGCCTTCGCCGGCGTCGCCCCCGAGGTCATGGCCGTCGGCCCGATCCCCTCGACCGAGAAGGCGCTGGCCAAGGCCGGGCTCACGATCGACGACATCGAGGCCTTCGAGGTCAACGAGGCGTTCGCGATCCAGGTGCTCGCGTTCCTGGACCACTTCGGCATCGCCGAGGACGACGAGCGCGTGAACCCCTACGGCGGCGCGATCGCGTTCGGTCACCCGCTGGCCTCCTCCGGTGTGCGGCTGATGATCCAGCTCGCGCGCCAGTTCGAGGAGCGCCCCGAGGTCCGCTACGGCCTCACCACCATGTGCATCGGCCTGGGTATGGGCGGCACGGTCATCTGGGAGAACCCGAACTGGAACGGCAAGGAGGCCTGACATGACGGACATCAACACGCTCCTCGCCGACGTCGAGAAGCTCTTCACCGACGACGAGGTCGTCACCGCGGCCAAGCTGGCGAAGATCAACCTGCCCTCCGGCAAGGTCCTCGGCCTGGTCACCCTCGACAACGGCCACGACCACACCCGCCCGAACACCTTCGGGCCGAAGTCGCTGGTCGAGCTCAACACCGCGTACGACGCGGCCCTGGCCGACTCCGAGATCGACGCGATCGCGGTGACCGGCAAGCCGTTCATCCTCGCGGCCGGTGCCGACCTGACCTCGCTGCAGGCGGGCGGCCCCGACGGGATCCGTACGATCGCCGAGCTCGGCCACGCGGTCTTCCGCAAGCTGGGAGACGGCAACGGGACGGCGAAGAAGCCCTCCTTCGGCTTCATCAACGGGCTCGCGCTCGGTGGTGGCCTCGAGGTCGCGCTGCACGCCGACTACCGCACGATCCAGGACTCGGTGCCGGCCGTCGGCCTGCCCGAGGTCATGCTCGGCCTGATCCCCGGCTGGGGCGGCGGCTACCTGCTGCCGAACCTGATCGGTCCGGCCAAGGCCGCCAAGGTCTTCATCGAGAACCCGCTCAACAACGGCAAGGTGCTCAAGGGCACCGAGGCCTTCGACCTGGGCATCGCGGACGCGATGTTCGGTGGCGCCGACTACCTCGAGCAGTCGCTGCTGTGGGCCGACAAGGTGCTGACCGGTGACGTCACCGTCGAGCGGGCCGAGATCGACCGGGGCGAGGGCTGGGACGAGGCCGCCAAGAACGCCGGCTTCTTCGCCTGGGCCAAGACCGGCGACGCCTCCCCGGCCGCCAAGAAGGCAGTCGAGCTGCTCACCCTGGCCAAGACGGCGACCCGCGACGAGGGCTTCGCGGCCGAGGACGACGCCCTCGTGGCGATGTCGAAGACCCCGCAGCTGCTCGCCTCGCTCTACTCCTTCGACCTGGTGCAGAAGCGCGCCAAGCGTCCCGCCGGCGCCCCCGACAAGGCGCTTGCGCAGAAGGTCACCAAGGTCGGCATCATCGGTGCCGGGCTGATGGCCTCGCAGTTCGCGCTGCTGTTCGTCCAGCGTCTCAAGGTGCCGGTCGTCATGGTCGACCTCGACCAGGAGCGTGCCGACAAGGGTGTGGCGTACGTTCACGCCGAGCTCGACAAGAAGCTCGCCAAGGGACGCGCGAGCCAGGATGCGACCAACCGCCTCAAGGCACTCGTGACGGCTTCGGTCGACTACGCCGAGGCTTTCACCGACGCCGACTTCATCATCGAGGCCGTCTTCGAGGAGATGGGCGTCAAGAAGACCGTCTTCGCCAACGCCGAGGCCGTCGCGCCGGAGACCGCGGTCTTCGCCACGAACACCTCGAGCCTCTCGATCACGGAGATGGCGGCCGACCTGAAGAACCCCGAGCGGGTCGTGGGCTTCCACTTCTTCAACCCGGTCGCGGTGATGCCGCTGCTGGAGATCATCCGCGGCGAGAAGACCTCCGACGCGGCCCTGGCCACGGCGTTCTCGGTCTCGAAGTCGCTGAAGAAGACCTCGATCCTGGTCAAGGACAGCCCGTCCTTCATCGTGAACCGGCTCCTGGGTCGCTTCATGGGCGAGGTCTCCAAGGTCGCCGACGAGGGCACCCCGGTCGACGTCGTCGAGTCCGCCTTCGCGGGGGTCGCGCCGATGGGCCCGTTCGCGCTGATCGGCCTGGTCGGTCCGGCGATCGCGTACCACAACAACGAGACGCTCGCGAAGGCCTTCCCCGACCGGTTCTACCTCTCCGAGAACCTCCACCGGGTCGTCGAGGCCAAGAAGAGCTCCTTCTTCGGTCCCGACGGGCGCACCCTCGATCCCGAGGTCGAGGCCCTGCTGGTCTCCGGCGACGTGGTCAAGACCGCCGAGGAGGCCCGCCAGCAGTCCCTGGAGGCCATCGCCGACGAGATCGGCCGGATGCTCGAGGAGGGCGTCGCCCAGGCCGCCGAGGACATCGACCTGGCGATGATCACCGGTGCCGGCTTCCAGTTCTGGAACGGCGGCATCACCCAGCTCCTCGACCGCGAGGGCATCTCCGAGAAGGTCACCGGCAAGAAGTTCCACTGACCGACGCAAGTCCGCCCCCGACCGATCTGATCGGTCGGGGGCGGTCCCATGCTGGGCCGGGCCGGGCCCGGACGCACATCAGCAGGGACTCAGGCCTTGTCGGTGGCTACCTTGCCGCCGCCGACCGCCTTCTCCGGCGTGCCCACGTTCTGCCGCGCGCGGGGCCGCTGCTGGCGGCCTGGGGCCTGCGCCGAGCCGCGCCGGCCCTCGATCTTCCTGCGGATCTGTTCATCCGCCGCTCGCAGATCGAACGGCGCCGACATCTGCTCAGGTGACCAACGGAATTCGGCCACGAGGTCGTCATAGAGCATTGGATCCCCCGAGTGCTGTGTGGTGACGTTACCGAGAGCCCTCGTCGCCCCCGACGGACCCCACTCTAAGCCCACACCGGCCGAACTTCGCCAGGGGCTCGACCAGAGAGACCGACTCCCCCGAGTCAAAATTCGGCGTCTCGGCGTCAGAAACTGACGTCTCGGGGCAGGGCGGCGGGGGTCAGGGAACCCAGACGCTCGATGGTGTCGAGCGCGACCGCCTGGGGGGTCAGGCCGATGCTCTCCAGGATCTTGGGGCGCTTGGCGTGGTCGAGGAACTCCTGCGGGATGCCGTGGATCTTCACCGGCGTGCGTACGTCCGCGGCGGTCAGCGCCTGCAGGAAGGACGCGCCCACGCCGCCCGCGACGCCGTTGTCCTCGATGGTGACGACCAGGCTGTGGTCGGCGGCCGCCTCGATGAGCGCCGGGTCGATCGGCTTGACCCAGCGCGGGTCGACGACGGTCACGCCGATGCCCTGGGCGGTGAGCCGCTCGGCGACGCCCACGGCGACCTCGGCCATGGAGCCGACACCGAGGACCAGGACGTCCTTGGTGCCGTTGCGCACGATCACGTCGGCGTCACCGAGCTTGGCGATGGTGGGGATGTCCTCGGGCGGCGGGCCCTTCGGGAACCGTACGACGGTGGGCGCGTCGTCGATATCGACGGCCTCGTCGAGGAGCTCGTTGAGGCGAGCGATGTCGCGCGGCGCGGCCAGGCGGAGCCCGGGGACCACCTGGAGGAGCGACATGTCCCACATCCCGTTGTGGGAGGCGCCGTCGTCGCCGGTGACCCCGGAGCGGTCGAGGACGAACGTCACCCCTGCCCGGTGCAGGGCGCAGTCCATCAGCACCTGGTCGAAGGCGCGGTTGAGGAAGGTCGCGTAGACCGCGAAGACCGGGTGCAGGCCACCCATCGCCAGGCCGGCCGCCGAGGTGGCTGCGTGCTGCTCGGCGATCCCGACGTCGAAGGTGCGCTCGGGGAACCTGGCCTGGAACGCGTCGAGGCCGACCGGGTGCATCATCGCCGCGGTGATCGCGACGATGTCCTGGCGGCTCTCCCCCAGCCGGATCATCGCGTCGGAGAAGTGGTCGGTCCAGATCCGGCCCTTGGGCTTCTCGGCGCCGGTCTGGACGTCGAAGGGACCCGGCGAGTGGAACTGGTCGGCCTCGTGGCGCTCGGCCGGGTCGTAGCCGTAGCCCTTGCGGGTGAGCGCGTGCACGATCACCGGACCGCCGAACCGCTTGGCCGAGGTCAGCGCCTGCTCGACGGCGTGCCGGTCGTGGCCGTCGACAGGGCCGACGTACTTCAGGCCGAGGTCCTCGAACAGGCCCTGGGGCGCGACCGCGTCCTTGAGCCCCTTCTTGACCGCGTGCAGCGCGTCGTAGGCCATCGAGCCGATCCCGGGCACCGCGTTGAGGCGGCGCTTGACCATGTCGAGGAGCACCTCGTAGCGGGGGTTCGTCCGCAGCGAGGTCAGCGCCGTCGCCAGGCCACCGATGGTCGGGGTGTAGGAACGGCCGTTGTCGTTGACCACGATGACCAGCTTGGAGTCGTGCTGGATCGCGATGTTGTTGAGCGCCTCCCAGGCCATCCCGCCGGTCAGCGCGCCGTCGCCGATCACGGCGACCACGTGGCGGTCCTCACCGCGGATCGTGAAGGCCTTGGCCAGCCCGTCGGCGTAGGAGAGCGCCGTGGAGGCATGCGAGTTCTCGACCACGTCGTGGTCGGACTCGGACTGGCTCGGGTAGCCACTCATCCCGCCCTCGCGGCGCAGCGTGCCGAAGTCGCCGGCCCGTCCGGTGACGAGCTTGTGGACGTAGGACTGGTGGCCGGTGTCGAAGACGATCTTGTCGCGCGGGCTGTCGAAGACCCGGTGCATGGCGAGGGTCAGCTCGACCACGCCGAGGTTCGGTCCCAGGTGGCCGGTGTTGGTGGCCACGGTCCGGATCATCAGGTCCCGGATCTCGCTCGCGAGGAGCTCGAGCTGGTCGTCGGAGAGATCACGAAGATCCTGCGGCGCGGCGATGCGTTCGAGGAGACCCATAGGAGGGGATTCTACGTCTCCACCCTGAGGGGCCTCGACCCGGATAGGGCCGCGTGCTGGGGCGATCCGAGGAAGGGTGTCAGCCCGATCCGGGCCGAGTCACTGAGGTCCAGGTCAGACACGGTCGCGGGGTCCACGAAGACGATCTGGCGGCCCTCGTGGCACACGATGTCGGCGTCGGTGAGGTCGACAGCCGCGGCGTACAGGTGGATCTTGTCGTTGCTGCCGGTCTCGGGATGGCGAAGCTCGTGGACACCGACCAGCTCCAGCGCCTCGGGCGCGAGCCGCACCTCGGTCTCCTCCTCGAGCTCACGCACCGCGCCGGCCAGTGGCTCCTCCCCCGGCTCCAGGTGGCCGCCGCTGAACGCCCACTTCTCCGGAGCGATCACGGGGCGCTCGTCACGTTCCTGGAGCAGCACCCAGCCACGTCGGTCGACAAGGATCACGGCGGCGAACTCGGTCATGGGGCGCGAGCCTAGTACTCCGGTCCGGATCGTGATCTGGGCGCTGTTCTCCCTACCCGATTCCGCCGAGACGGAGGGCATCGTCGACCTCGCCGAGCTTCGCGGAGGTCAGGACACCTGCTCGCTCGATCAGGTCCTCCCGGGACAGGGTCGTGAGCCATGTGCAGGGTGTCGCGCCCGGGCGCGGCAACGCGACCCGGAGCACGCCTTCGAAGGGCAGTCCTTCTCCGGCACCTACCGCCACCTCGACGGCCAGGCCGGTGATGTCGACACCCGCCGGAGCGACGACCTGCATCACCTGGATCCCGGATGCGTCCTCTCCCGAGAGCAGCACGACCGGACGCCGCTCGTCGAACTCCACCCACCAGACTTCACCACGTTGCAGGTGTCCTCCTGACACAGGACGGGTGGCCGATGCTAGCGCTGGTCGCTGCTCGGACGCACCGATGCCCGCGGTCTACCCGGCTCGCTCGTCAGTACGTCACCGACCTGCTCGAGCCCGACGGGCTCCTCGACCAGCTCCGCCCATGGGCGCTCGGACGCGGCGAGGAAGGCGACCGCCTGCTCCAGGTGGCGCGGCTCGTAGTTGTGTACGCCGCTGACCGACCGCCAGCCCCGCACGATCGCCTCGGGGTCGACCGAGATCGCGCGCCCCGGGGAGACAGAGCCCACCAGGACGAGGGAGCCGCCGATGTCGAGCGCCCCGAACGCCGCCTCCACCGCCGACGCGGCGCCGGAGAAGTCCAACGCCACATCGACCGGCGCAGGCGCCTGACCCGCGAGGAGCGTCGACGTCGCACCGAAGCCGACGGCCAGCTCCAGCCGGGCGGGCTCGACGTCGCTGGCCACGACCTCGGCCGCCCCGGCGTCCGCCGCTGCGGCCACCGCGGTGAGCCCGAGCATCCCGGCACCGACCACCAGCACCCGTCTCCCACGCAGCGAACCGGCCCGCTCCAGGGCCGCCATCACCGTGGCGGTGGCGCACCCGGCCGGCGCGGCGACCTCGTCGGCCACGGTGTCGGGGACCGGCACGACGGCGGTGCCGGCGGGTAGGAGCACGTGGGTCGCATAGGTGCCCGACAGCGGCCAGGCCGGCTCGTAGGTCTCGTGCCCGAGCTTGCGCACCGAGCGGCACTTCGCGGTGAGCCCCCGAAGGCAGCGGTCACAGCGCCCGCACGAGACGGTGACGCCCCAGACCACGCGTCGGCCGGTGCCCACGACCCGCCCGACGCCCTCATGGCCGAGCACGCTCGGGCACGCACCGGGACGACGGCCGGAGACCGTGTGGTGGTCGGAGCCGCACACCGTCGCCAGGTCGATCTCGACCAGCGTCTCCCCCGGACCCGGTACCGGCAGGTCCACGGTCTCCAGCGTCACCTCGGCGCCACCGCTCCACACCGCGAGCCGCGCCATCAGACCGCACCGACCTTCCGGCGCAGCCAGGCGCTGAACAGGTCGATGACGATGATCAGGACGATCACCATGCAGACGTACGTCATCATCGTGTCGAAGTGGAAGCTGTCCACCTCGGTCTTGATGAAGAATCCGATGCCGCCGGCGCCGACGGTGCCGAGGATCACGGAGGACCGTACGTTGGTGTCGAACCGGTAGAGCAGCAGACCCAGCAGCGAGGGCATCACCGAGGGCAACACCGCATGAGCGGCGGTCTGGACCGGCGAGGCACCGGCGACGCGCAGCGCCTCCACCGGCCCCTGGTCGACCTCGTCCATCGACTCCGACCACAGCTTGCCCATCACCGCGACGTTGTGGATCGCCAGCGCGATCACACCCGGGAAGGCCCCGAAGCCGACCGCGGCGATGAACATCAGCGCATAGACCGTCTCGGGAATCGCGCGCAGCACCGACATCACCGCGCGCCCGGCCAGCCACAGCGGCACGAACCGGTTGGTCGTACGCGAGGAGATGATCGCGAACAGCAGCGCCGCCGGGATCGACAGGGTCGTGCCGAGCAGGCCGATCCAGATCGTCAGCAGGCAGTAGGCCAGGCCGGGGCGGATCGTCTCGGACCAGCGCAGATCGAGGGGGAAGGCGCCGTCCTGGTGGATCGTCTTGCCGTTGGGGAAGGTCTTGTCGAGGCCGAACAGGAAGTTCCACAGGCCCCGCCAGCCCTCGATCAGCTCCTTGGGCGAGGTGTTGGTCTGCACCGCGGCGTACCAGTGCACGATGACCAGACCGAGAGTGATCGCCACCCCGACCGCGATCCCGGACGGCCGGAACCGGGGCGGGACGGCCTGCTCGGGCGGCCGTGTCGCGATGCTCATGCGAATTCCTTCGTACGGGCGGCCTCGGCCGCCTCCAATGCCTCCAGAGCGGGCCGGTAGAGCCCGGCAACGGTGTCGTCGTCGACCTCGGCCGCGGGGCTGTCGAAGACCAGGGACCCTCCGGCCAGGCCGAGGATCCGGTCGGAGAAGCGTCGTGCCAGGTCGGGCTGGTGCAAGACGGCGGCGACGGCCAGGCCGTCGTCGTCGGCCAGCGAGCGGAGCAGGTTCATGACCTGCTCGGAGGCGGCCGGGTCGAGCGCGGAGACCGGCTCGTCGGCGAGCAGCACTTTGGCCCGCTGGCACAGCGCCCGGGCGACGGCGACCCGCTGCTGCTGGCCCCCGGAGAGGCGACCGGCCTTCTCCCGGGCCCGGTCGGCGAGACCGACCCGGTCCAGGCAGGCCATCGCCTCTTCCTGAACCTCGCGCGGGAAGGCGAGTACGGACCAGGACCGGCTCAGGCCGAGCCGTCCCAGCGCGCCTGCGCAGACGTTGTCGAGCACACTGCGGCGGGGCACCAGGTGGATCTTCTGGAAGACCATCGCGACCGTCGGCATGGCGTAGCCGGGCTTGCCGGTCACGCCGTCGACCATGATCGTGCCGGCGTCGGGGCGCTCCAGGCCGACCACGCAACGCAGCGACGTGGACTTGCCGGAGCCGTTGGCGCCCAGGAGGCTGACCACCTCCCCGGAGGAGACGTCGAACGCGAGGCCGTCGAGGACCGTCTTCTCGCCGAACGCCTTGCGCAGCCCGTCGACCCGCAGCATCGCCGCGGCAGGGAGATGGTCAGCGCGCATCACGCCGACACCTCCGTTGCGCAAGCGCCATCGTACGGAGGCGCCGGCGTCCGCCCCATGGTTCGCTCGCTGCGCTCGCTCACAGGTCGTCCGTGGTCAGGTCGAGGGCCTCGGCAAGCTCGGAGACCGGCTGGTAGTCCTCGTCGGTGACCGCCACCAGCGCCGGCTTGCCGGCGGGCGGGGTGAAGTCGAGGTACTCGCCGATCTCGGCGACCGCGTCGGCCGGCAGGTTCAGCAGCGCCTCCTGGACCGCCTCGGAGACCTCCGGGGTCATGTTCGGGCCGGCCGCGATCGGGTCGTTCAGGATCGGCTCGGACTCCCAGACCTGGCGGAAGGCGGACTCGTCGAACTGGCCCTCGGCGGTCGCGGAGGCGAGCGTCTGGCTGTTGATCTCAGCGGCGTCGACCTTGCCGTTGACCAGGGCCAGCAGCGCCTCGGTGTGGCCACCGGCGTACTCGGCCTTGACGTCCTTCTCGATCCCGGCGTCGATGAGCGCCTTGCGCGGCACCGCATCACCGGAGGTGGAGCCGGACTCCGAGAGTGCCAGGGTCGTCCCCGCGAGGTCCTCGACGGACTCGATCGGCGACTCCTTGGGCACCCAGATGCCACCGGTGTAGGAGGAGACCTTGCCGTCCTCGCCCGCGAAGGAGGCCAGCGGCGTCGCGCCGGCCTGCTTCTGGGCGAAGACGTAGCCCAGCGGCCCGAACTGGCCGATGTCGAGCTTGCCGTTCTGCATGGCCAGGATCTCGGCGACGTACGTGTCGGAGATCTGCACCTCGACCTCGCAGCCGAGCTCTTCGCCGAGGGCCTTGCCCAGGGTCTCGTAGACGGGGATCAGGGTCGTGGGGTCCTCGAAGGGCTCGACCCCCATCGTCAGGGTGCCGTCGGGACAGATCTGGTCGGGGCCGACCTCGCCGCCTCCGGTGGCAGCCTTCTGGGTCGTCGTCCCGCTGCCGCAGGCGGCCAGGGCGAGGGTCAAGGTGGCGGCGCCGGCAAGGGCGGTGAGGGAGCGCAGCGTGGACATGTTCGGTTTCTCCTGTGGTCAGAACAGCTGGTCGAGGACGGTGGGCGCGAGGCCCAGCGCTGTGGTCATGCCGATGCCCGACGTCACCGAGACGACCCGGAGGCCCGGGAACGGCTCGCTGTCGAGGAAGTCGGTCCGCGGGGAGTCCGCGTAGACCCCTCGCCAGCGACGTCGGACGGTGAGCGGAGCCCCGAGCAGCCGCGCCCCTTCCCGCAGCACCAGCTCGGCGACGTGCTCGTCGTCGAAGGGCAGGTGCGTGCGGTCGTAGTGGTGGGTGTCGCCCAGGACGATCGAGCCGGGTCGGCCGCCGCTCCCGGGGCGCTGGGTGAGCATGAGGTTCATCACGACGTCGAGGAGCTCGGGGCTGGTGGCCTCGATCTCCTGCCGCAACTGGGTGGCCGCGGCGGTCTCGGCGAAGCCGCCGTAGCGCAGCATGGAGAGCCCGGTCAGCACCGCCGGCCCGATCTCGACGTCACCCGGAGGCGCGACCTCGAGCATCTGCAGCCGGCAGCGGCGTACGCCTTGATCCTCTGCGACCTGTGGGAAGAGCCGGTCGACGTCGTGGCCGGCGGCGTGGACGACGTGGGCGGAACGGATCGTTCCGCGGCTGGTGCGGACGTCGATCCCGCCGGCGACCGGGTCGATCGCGCCGACGTGGGTCGACCAGCTGAACCGGACGCCCTCGGACTCCAGCCACGCGGCGATCGCGGGCAGCGCCTCGCGCGGGTCCACCCGCAGGTCCAGCGGCAGGTGCGCGCCGCCGAGGACGTCCGCGGCGGCCGGGGCGAACAGGGCGCGCGTGGCACCTGCGTCCAGCAGCCGTGCCTGCTCGGTGCCGCGGGCGTCCGCGAACTCCTCGAGCACCGCCATCTCGGCCTCCGTGCGGGCGAGGACCACCGTGCCCGTCTCCCGGACCTCGAAGCCCGCCTTCGCGCCGAGAGCACGCCAGCGCTCCCGGGCCGGGAGGGCGTAGGTGAGCGCCTGACTCGACTGCACGGTGGTGCAGATGTGTCCGAAGTTGCGGATCGAGGCGCCGACGGCGCGCTCGTCACGTTCGATGACATGGACCTTCAGACCGCGCGCGAGCCCTTCGACGGCGTGCGCGAGGCCGACGATCCCGGCACCGACGACGACGAGATCGGCGGCACCGTCGGGGGTGGTCGTATGAGTTGGCACGGCCCGAACACTTCTGTCTCCCGACCGCCTCGGTCAACAGTCCTGACCAACATGTACAGACAAGTTAACCGGTCGTTTTCCTGCGCAGGGTTTGCTCTTCTGAGCGTTTTCCGGGCGTTCACGAAGCGCTTCATCACACTTGTCTGATCAAGTTGTAGCCTGCTGCCCATGAGTAGCCCGCTCCACGTCCAGGTCGCCGAGGCCATCCGCGCCCGGATCATCGCCGGCGAGCTGCCGACCGGCGCCCCGATCCCCTCCGAGGCGCAGCTGTGCGAGCAGTTCGGCGCTTCCCGCGGCACGATCCGCACGGCGCTGGCGAGCCTGCGTCGCGAGGGCCTGCTCAGCGGCGGCCAGGGACGTCCTCCGACTGTGCGTGACACCGCGCTCGGTCAGCCCTTCGAGCAGCTGATCTCGTTCAGCGCCTGGGTGCGGCAGATCGGACGCACTCCGGGCCAGCGCACCATCGAGGTCGCCCGTCGCGGCGCCACCGCGACCGCCGCCGAGGCGCTCGGCATCGAGGAGGGCGACCCCGTCGTCGACGTCCTCCGGCTCCGCCTGCTCGACGGCCAGCCCGCGATGCTCGAGCGGAGCACGTTCGTCGAGCGCGTCGGACGGCTGCTCTTCGACTTCGACCCCGACACCGGCTCGCTCTACGGATACCTGACCGCCGCCGGCGTCGACCTGCACGGCGCGCGCCACACCATGGACGCCGTCGCGGCCGACGAGACCGACGCCGACCTGCTCGACATCGAGGTGGGCAGCCCGCTGCTGCGCGAGCGCCGACGGGCGACCGCCGCCGACGGCACCCCGCTGGAGTACGCCGATGACCGCTACCGGCCCGACCGCGTCACGTTCACCATCGACAACACCCGCCCGTCCGCGGCGGGGATCCGCACCGACGTACGCATCCTCAAGGAGATCTCGTGACCACGACCGCCTTCCAGCTGGCCGCCCTCGACATGGCCGGCACCACCGTCGACGAGGGTGGGCTGGTCTACGACGTGCTCGAGTCGACCGTCGCAGACGCCGCCGGCGAGCCGGTCCGCCACGACCTGCTGCTGCGGTGGAAGGGCACCTCGAAGTGGGAGGCGATCCAGGGGCTGCTGCGCGGGCTCGGCCAGGAGCCGAGCACCGCCCAGGTCGACAAGATCTTCGACGGCTTCGGCGAGCGCCTCGTCACCGCCTACCGGGAGACCCCGCCGCAGCCGTTCCCGGGTGTGCCCGAGATGTTCGCGACTCTGCGCTCACGAGGGGTGAAGGTCGCCCTGCAGACCGGCTACTCCACCGAGATCGCCGCCGCCATCCTCGACGGCCTCGGCTGGACCGTCGGCCCCGGCCCCGAGTCGACCGTCGACGCCCTCGTCGCCTCCGACCTCGTCGCCGCCAGCCGTCCGGCTCCCTACCTCGTCTTCCGCTGCATGGAGGCCACCGGCGTCCAGGACGTACGCCGTGTGCTGGTCGCCGGCGACACCCCCAACGACCTCGGCGCCGGCACCAACGCCGGGGCCGGCTTCGTCGTCGGCGTCGCCACCGGCTCCTTCACCCACGACCGGCTCGCCACCGAGCCGCACACCCACCTCCTCCCCTCCACGGCCGACCTGCCGACACTCCTGTGAGACGTGGGTTCCTTGACTGGACACAAGCCAAGGCAAAGACTGGCTCCATGGCACTGACCAAGAAGCAGAAGGCGATCCTGACCACCAGCGCGCTCGTGGCCCAGGCGGCAGTCGCTCCGGTGATCCTGCGTGACCTGCAGACGCGCTCGGACGACGAGATCCGCGGACCGCGGACGTTGTGGCGGCTGTGGGGCAGCACCAACCTGCTCGGCGCGGCGGTCTACTGGGTCTACGGCCGCAAGCCGGTCTCCGCGTAGGGCGTGCCCTTCACGACACGCCGCGAGGCTTGGTGAGGAGCCGGATCGCGAAGATCAGCTCCTCGACGTCGGCGAACCGGCGCAGGTCGCAGCCGGTGCGCTCGGCGATCCGCTCGAGCCGGTAGTAGGCGGTGTTGACGTGCATGTGCAGCCGCTCGGCAGCGAGCTTGGCGTTGAGGTCGCTGGCGACGTAGGCAAGCATCGTCTCGATCATCGCGCCATCGCGCGCGAGGTCGTCGGTGACGAACTGACGTAGCTCGGGACGGATCAGCCGACGCACGGTGGGGTCCTCGCGCAGCACCAGGTAATCGACCGTCGAGAGCATGGGCAGGGCGACCACGCCCGGCTCCTCCGCCAGGGAGTCGCGGGCGATCCCCGCCTCGGCGTACGCCGCGGGGACCGACGCCCATCCGGGGTGGACGGTGCTGACACCGACCGCCAGGTCGATGCCCTGACGGGCGAGCTGGCGGTGCACCCGGCGTAGATCGGGCACGAGCGCCTGCACGTCGTCGGTGGCCATCGGCAGGATCCCGATCATCTGCTCCTGCTGGATCACCGCAACGCCCTCCTGGGCCGGGCCGAGCTCGGTGCGGATGATCCGGAGCGCTTCGCGCAGACTCTGGCCGACACGTAGCGGGCGCACCGGGGCCGCGATGATCACGGCCGTCCGTCCGTCGCGCTCGAGCGGGCGACCTCGAGCCGAGGCCCCGCAGGGACCTCGCGTCCGGCCAGGAGATCCTCGACGAGGTCCCGCCGGATCCGGTCGCCCTCGGCAAGCTCGAGCTGCTGGGTGTTGAGATAGGCCTCGGCCGCGACCGTGCTGCCCACCTCGATCACCTGCATCACGTGCGAGGCCGTGGCCAGCGCCGCCTGACTGGTCTCCGGGTCGGGGGCGGCGATCTCGACGATGCGCTCCCACAACGCGACCTGACCGAGACGGAACGCCTGCAGGAAGTCAGCGAGCGCGACGCCCTGGCGCACCCGGTTGGCCGCCTGGCCCGCGCTCAGGTGGAAGTCCTCACGGACCGCGTCGCGCCCCTCCTCGAGGGTGATGAGCACCGCCCGGAAGACCGCCTCGGCATGGCTGGCGACATCGCTGCGCAGGTTGGGGTCCGGGCTGGCCGCATAGGCCGGCACCTGCTCCCAGGTGCGGGTCAGGAAGACCTCGACGGTCCCCGGCAGGCCGTCTCGGACGCCGGCGACGATGCGTTTGATCGGATCGGTGCTCATCTGGACCTCCTCGTCCGACGTTGTGGGCCGGCCACAACGAGGTCTGTGGCTCGTCCTCGTGGCCCCGAGGCCCGCCGCGGCCGCACAGTGATGCCTGTCACACCCGGCATCCTGCCGCACCTGGCGGGACGGACACAGAGGCAGGCACATGACCACAACGACCCAGCCCCGGTCGATGTCACGGATCGCGATGGCATCGCTGGTCGGCACGACCATCGAGTTCTACGACTTCCTCATCTACGGCTACGCCGCCGCGCTGGTCTTCGCTCCACTCTTCTTCCCCTCGCTCGGCACCGCCGCCGGCACCTGGGCATCCGTCGCGACCTTCGGTGTCGCCTTCGTCTTCCGCCCGCTGGGCGCCGTGGTGTTCGGGCACTTCGGCGACCGGCTGGGCCGCAAGCGCACCCTGGTGACGACGCTGCTCATGATGGGCGGAGCGACCTTCGCGATCGGCCTGATCCCGACGGCCGCCGCGATCGGTGCGGCGGCGCCGCTGCTGCTGGTGCTCCTGCGGGCGACGCAGGGCACCGCCCTCGGCGGCGAGTGGGCGGGCGCGGCGCTGCTCACCTCCGAGTACGCCGCGGAGGGCAAGCGCGGACGCTACAGCCTGTTCCCACAGCTCGGCCCCGGCCTCGGTGTGATCCTCGCCAGCGGGACCTTCCTGCTCACGATCCAGGTGATCGGCCTGGCGGCCTTCCAGCAGTGGGCCTGGCGGGTGCCGTTCCTGGTCAGCATCGTGCTCATCGCACTCGGCCTCTGGGTCCGGCTCAACATCGCCGAGACGCCGTCATTCTCGAGGGTCACCGCCGCGCGGACCACGGTGTCCTTCCCGTTCGCCGCCGCGCTGCGCGACCAGTGGCGGCAGATCCTGCTCGGCGGCGGAATGCTGGCGATGACGTTCGGTGCCTTCTACCTCGCCGTGGTCTTCCTCGGCGGCATCGCCACCAGGCCGCCCGAGGAGAACGGGCTCGGTCTCACCCTCAACCAGATGCTGAGGGCCAACATGGTCGCCGGTCTCGTCCTCTGCCTCGCAGTGATCGGGTCCGCGCTGCTCTCCGACCGGGTCGGGCGACGAGCCGTGCTGATGAGCGGGACGGTCTTCGGCCTGGTCGCCGGCCCGGTGGCGTTCGCGATCCTGACCCCCGGCGACGCCGGCTCCTTCACCCTGGCGATGGCGGTCCTGATGATCGCGATCGGCATCCCGTACGGGCCGGCCGCGGCGTACCTTCCGGAGCTCTTCCGGGCGGAGTACCGCTACACCGGGGCCGGGATGGCCTACAACCTGGCCGGGATCATCGGCGGCGCACTGCCGCTCGTGATCGGCGGTGCGTTGCTGGAGCGCTGGGGCACGAGCGGCCTCGCCGGCTTCGTGACGGTCCTGGCCATGCTCAGCACCGCGTGCCTCCTCGCCCTGCGCGAGACCCGCGGCCAGGTCCTCGACGCCGAACCCGCAGGAGTCCTCCGGTGAACCTTGCCCACCACCTGATCGACGCGGCGCAGCGGCATCCGGACCGTCCGGCCGTACGCCTCGACGACGACGTGCTCGACTACACCGCTCTCCTGGCGCAGGCCTCGGCGGTCGCCCGATGGCTGCACGCTGAAGGCCTTGAGCCGGGCGACCGGGTCGGCCTGGTCCTGCCCAACGTCCCCGCCTTCCCGGTGCACTTCTACGGGGTGCTCCTCGCCGGCGGCGTCGTCGTGCCGATGAACCCGCTGCTCAAGGCCAGGGAGATCGAGTTCTACCTCGAGGACTCCGGCGCCCGCTTCCTGTTCGTCGGTGAAGAGCTGAAGGACGAGGCGTACGCCGCGGCGGCCTCCCACGGGGTGCGGGCGGTCACCGTGGCCCCCGGAACCGCCCACCTCCCGGCAGCGGAGACGACGCGCCGGCCCGTGCCACGGAGGCCAACCGACACGGCGGTGATCCTCTACACCTCCGGCACCACCGGCCGCCCGAAGGGCGCCGAGCTGACCCACGACAACCTCGGCGGCAACGCCGCACTCACCCGCGACACGCTCGTCGAGATCGGGCCCGAGGACGTGGTGATGGGGTGCCTGCCGCTCTTCCACGTCTTCGGCCTCACCTGCGGTCTGAACGCCGCCGTCCAGGCGGGCGCCTGCCTGACCCTCGTCCCCCGCTTCGACGCCACCGCCGCGCTCGAGGTGATCGGCCGGGACAGGGTCACCGTCTTCGAGGGCGTCCCGACGATGTACGCCGGCATGCTCCACGCCGCCGACGTCGGCTCCCACGACGTGTCCAGCCTGCGCACCTGCATCTGCGGCGGGGCGCCGCTGCCGGTCGAGCTGCTCCACGAGTTCGAGGAGACCTTCGGCTGCACGATCCTCGAGGGCTACGGCCTCTCCGAGAGCTCACCGGTGGCCTGCTTCAACCACCCGCACATCGAGCGCAAGGCGGGATCGATCGGGGTGCCGGTGCGCGAGGTACAGCTCAGGCTGGTCGCCGAGGACGGCAGCGAGACCGCCCCGGGCGAGGTCGGCGAGATCCTGATCAAGGGTCCCAACGTGATGAAGGGCTACTGGCAGCTGCCCGAGGTCACCGCCGAGACGATCGTCGACGGCTGGCTGAGGACCGGCGACCTCGGCCGGCGTGACGAGGACGGCTACTACTACGTCGTCGACCGCAAGAAGTCGCTGATCATCCGCGGCGGCTACAACGTCTACCCGCGAGAGATCGAGGAGGTCGTCTACGAGCACCCGGCGGTGCTCGAGGCCGCCGTGGTCGGCGTTCCGCATCCCGATCTGGGCGAGGAGGTGGCCGCGGCGGTCGCGCTCAGGGCCGGAGCGACGGCCTCGGCGCAGGAGATCCGTGCCTTCGTGAAAGAGCGAGTCGCGGCGTACAAGTACCCGCGTCACGTCTGGATCATGCCGGAGCTGCCCAAGGGACCGACCGGCAAGATCCTGCGCCGCGAGATCGATCCGCCGACCGTTCTGATATGACCTCGAAATTGGATACCCAGGGCGGCATCCGAGCCCATTTATAGCCCGTCACCAGCCGATTTATAGCGAACTCACACATTTCCCGACGCGCCCTTCCCAAACGCGCCACGGCTGCTGAATGGTGCTATGTGTCGTGGGTCACAAATATCTCGGCCTGCCCAACCAGGAGTGAGCACACCATGGAGAACCACCCCACTGAGGGCCCGTCTCGGGTCTCCAGACGTTCGTTCGTCGGATACGTCATCGGCGGCGCGACACTGATCGCCGCCGCCGACCTCGGCCTGACGCCGTCCGCGGCCCAGGCGGTGCCGGTGCCGTCGGTGCCGCAGATCCCTGAGATCTACGATCTCAACGACTTCCTGAGCCACTGCGCGATGCCGACCTCGAACCTGATCGCGATCGAGGTTGATGAGAAGGGGCACGCCCACTTCGCGCTGCCGCGGATGGAGGTCGGCCAGGGCATCACCACGGCGGTGGCGATGTTGATCGCCGAGGAGCTCGATCTTCCGGTCGACGACGTGCACGTCACGCTGGCGCCGGCTCGCCCCGAGCTGCTGTTCAACCAGCTGACCGGCGGCTCGAACACGATCGTCTCGATGTACACCCCGGTGCGTGTGGCTGCCGCCATCGCCCGCAAGGCGCTGCTCGAGGCTGCCGCGATCCTCCTCGGGGGCACCGTTGCCCAGCTGGTCTCCAAGGGTGGCGTGATCAGCGCCCCGGACGGGTCCTCGGTGACCTACGGCGAGGCAGCCGCGAAGGCGGCGAAGCCGACGACCGAGAAGGTCGAGGTCGAGCTGAAGGAGACCTCCGAGCACGCCGTCGTCGGGAAGCCTCACCGGCGCGTCGACGCGCGCGAGGCCGTGACCGGCAAGAAGAAGTTCGCGATGGACCTCGACGTTCCCGGCGCGCTGCCCACGATGGTCTGCCGCGCCCCCGAGCTCAACGGCACCGCCGTCGAGATCAAGAACAAGGGCGACGTCGAGACGATGCCCGGCGTCACTCACGTCGCGATCATCCCCACCGGCGTGGCGGTCCGGGCCAAGACGTTCGGGCAGTGCATCGACGCCGTTCGCGCCCTGGACGTCACCTGGAACTCCGGCACCGTGACCACGATGTCGGCGAAGGACGTCCGGGCCGAGCTCAAGGCCGGGCAGATCCCGCTCGCGGTGCCGAAGATCGGCGCCACCTCGGTCGAGGGCGAGTTCACCTTCCACTTCCGCAGCGGATCGGCCCTCGAGCCCAACTGCGCCGTCGCCGACGTACGCGACGGGAAGGCCACCATCTGGGGCGGGCTCAAGTCGCCGATCACCGCCCAGGAGAAGATCGCCGCCGCTCTCGGCCTGCTGCCGACCGACGTGAAGGTCAACGTCGTCCAGGGCGGTGGCTCCTTCGGGCGCAAGCTGTTCTTCGACGCCGCGCTCGAGGCAGCCCACGCATCGAAAGCGTTCGGAGCGCCGGTCAAGCTGATGTGGCACCGTGCCGACGAGCCGCGCCAGGGGCGGGTCCACCCGATGGCGGTCTCCCGGGTCCGGGCGACCGTACTGGCCGGCAGCGTGCTCACCTTCGAGCAGCGCCACGCCAGCGTGGCCACCGACTTCACCCACGGACTCGGGGAGCGGCTGACCGCGGAGGCGGCGGCGCTGCCGACCGGTCTGTCGAACCTGACCTTCTCGGAGTCGATCTTCCTGCTCGCCACCGAGATGCCCTACAACTTCGGGGTGGTCACCCAGCTGCTCAACGAGCCCAAGCCGGCGGTCGACCGGTTCAACACCAGCTCGGTGCGCAACATCTACTCCCCCGATGTGGCCACCGCCAGCGAGCTGATGGTCGACCAGCTGGCCAAGAAGCTGAAGCAGGACCCGGTCGCGTTCCGGCGCAGGTATCTCAAGAGCGACGTCGTCAAGCGGGTCCTCGACCGGGCCGCCGAGCTCGGCGACTGGGGCCGTTCGATGCCCGCCGGCACGGCCCAGGGCATCGCCATCCACAAGGAGTACAAGGGCGCCACCGCCGTCCTCGTCGAGATCGACTGCCGTCCCGAGACGGTCAACCGCGAGGTACGCGACGCGGTCACCGGCCCTCGGATCACCAAGGCCCTCGTGGTCGCCGACGTCGGCCTGGTCATCAACCCGGCCGGGGTGAAGGCCCAGATGATGGGTGGCTTCTCCGACGGGATGTGCCAGGCGCTGACCTACAGCAACCACCTGGTCGGCGGTCAGTTCCTGGAGGCCAGCTGGGACAACTCGGCCTACACCAGGCAGTGGAACGTGCCGTTCGAGTTCGAGTGTGAAGTGATGGAGTCGCACGGCAGCCAGCCCGGCGGTGTCGGCGAGGCCGGCGTGGCCGCCTCGATGGCAGCCGTCGCCTGTGCCTACGCCCGCGCGAGCGGCGAGATGCCCACGGAGTTCCCGATCAACTTCCACGAGCCACTCCACTTCGAGCCCAAGTCCTTCATCCCCTCCGTCCCCGAGTCGCCGACCGACGGCCTCGCCTACACGTTCTGAGGTCCTGCGATGCCTTCACACACCTTCCAGCTCAACGGCGAGACCGTCACCGTCGACGTCGAGGACGACGTACGCATCCTCTGGGTCCTGCGCGACGTCCTCGGTGTCACCGGCCCCAAGTACGGCTGCGGCATCAACGTCTGCAAGGCCTGCACCAGCCACATCAACGGCAAGGCGTTCAACCCGTGCTCGGTGAAGGTCGCCGACCTCGGCGCCGACGACGAGATCACCACCATCGAGGGGCTCGCCGACACCGCTCCGGGCGACGGCCTGCACCCGATGCAGGAGGCCTGGCTCGAGCACGACGTCGCCCAGTGCGGCTACTGCCAGCCCGGCCAGATCATGACCGCGGTCGCCCTCGTCAACAAGGTCCGCAAGGAGGGCCGCGCCATCACCGAGGCCGACCTCGACACCATCCGCAACGTCTGCCGCTGCGGGACGTACTCCCGGATCCGGGAGGCGATCAAGACCGGACAGGACGCGATGGCCCGAGGGCTCTAGCCGAGCCTCTCACTCGTCCGGGCAGACGGGCCGGTAGGGCTCCTCGGGCAGGAACTCGTCCCACTCCTGCTCGGTCAGGTCCCGGCCCGCCATCCGGCACGCGAACTCGACGGCACGGTCGATACCGGTCTCCCACCGATGGACCGTGCCGTCGTTCGACGCGATCGCCACGTCGTGGCTGTCGCCGATGAACTGCGCGTCGGCCGGGACCGGGTCGCCCTCGTGGGGTGGACGCACGGTGCCGAGCGGGTCCAGGGTCGTGGCATCCCACAGGCTGACGCGGCCGTCGTCGGCCGCGGAGACGAGCAGTTTGCCGTCGTCCGAGTAGTCGAGCCCGAGCACGGCAGCACCGGGACCGGTGGATCGCTGCAGCGTCTCCCCGGTCGAGACGTCGGTGGCGACGATCTCGCCGGTCTCCCCCGCGACCGCAACCGTGGAGCCGTCCGGCGAGGCGGCCGAGGCGTACCTCGCGATGTCCAGGCTCCCCTCCGTTCGGACGTCGCCGGTCCGCACGTCGATGACCTGCCACTGCTCGGAGAGTCCGTCGGCGGAGACGCCGCCGACCATCGCACTGCTCCCGTCCCCGATCGGGACGATGGTGGAGGCGGGAAATTCGAATGGATCGTCTCGCGGTTGCAGTGTCTCGGCGTCGACGACGACTGTCCCTGCCATGCCACCGACGAGCAGGCTGCGCCCTTGGTCGACGTACGCGAGCGAGATGATGTCGTCCTCGAGGACCTCGCGCCTCTCCACCGTGCCGATGGCGGGGTCCAGCACCACCGCTTCCCCGCACTCGCCCGTGACGCAGGTGGCGACGTACCGCTCACCCTCGGGGTGCCAGGTGCCGCTGCCCCAGGGGCCTGCGATCACCGGCACGCGGGCGGGCGGCGTCGCCTTCCCGGTGGCGGTGTCGACGAACCTGACCCATCCGGTGTCCCCGTCGGTCCAGCTGTAGGCCACCCGCCGCCCGTCCGGGGAGAGGTCGGCGTGCGCGTACACCTCGGCATCGCCGACCCGACTCGTACGCCGCAGGTAGGTGTCCTGCCCCGACAGGTCCCAGGTGCGCACCATCGAGGGGCCCCCGCCCTCGTAGACCAGGTCGCCGTCCGGGCTGAAGTCGACGCCCCACTCCGACGTGCTCTCCCACCGTGCCAGCAGCCGGCCGGTGGCGGTCTCCCAGGCGATGAGCTCGCCGTCGCTGGAGTGCGACACCACCAGCGAGCCGTCGGGCGAGAAGCCGACGTCGCGGACCTGATCCTGGTGGCCCCGCAGCGTACGGACCGTCGTGCCGTCGGAGGCACGCACCAGGAGCACGTTCCAGCTCCGCTCCGAGCGTTCCCGCATGTTCGCCTCACCCGTGTCCGTGAGCGCCAGCAGGGTGCCTTCGGGGTTGAGGTCGGAGGAGGCGTACGACCTGATCTCCTCGCGCTGCCAGATCCGCTCACCCGAGGCCACGTCGTACGCCGCCAGCGGCCAGTCCGAGTAAAGGATCCGACCGTCCCGGCTGAGCCCGGCTCCCGACGGGACAGTGCCGGTCGGCATCCGGACGGGCGCCTTGGCCGGCGCGCGGAGGTCCCAGACCAACGTGTAGCCCTCGTCCTCCCACTCTGGAGCTGTCGGCCAGTCGGACGGATACACGCTGCCCGCCAGGTAGCGGCCTCCGGCGCTGAACCGGACATCGACTCCCCAGACCTTCCTGCCGCCGGGGAAGGCCAGCTTCGTCGTCGGCTCCATCGTGCTCGTGTCCAGCAGTCGCACCGGGTCCCTGGAGCCCTGGCCGTTGGGGATGACGGCGAGATGCTTGCCGTCCGGGCTGAACGCCGCGAGCATCCACCCGGCTCCTGAGGGCTGGACCGGGTCGTAGGTGTCCACCAGCCGGCCGGTGGCGGCCTCGTAGAGGTGCACCCGGTTCTGACCGTCCGAGGTGGCCATCCAGCGGCCGTCACGACTGACGTCCAAGGTCTCCACGTAGTCCCCCTCGGCAGGCGCCGAACGGACGAGCTCCGGACGCATCGCCAGCGCGGCCACGAGGTTCGCCCGGGTCTCCGGCGAGTCGTCGAGCCGCGCACCGGCGGCGGCGAGCAGCAGCGAGAGAGTGACGTCGTCGGCGAGCAGGGCACGGGCGCCGACCCGCCCCGCGTCCGCGGCGACGGCGGCGTGCTCGGCCCGGGCGGCGTTCTCGGTCGCCCGGTCGGACTGGACGACCGCCAGCGCCCCGGCGACCAGGGCGATGACGAGGAGTGCGGCGCCGCTGGCGAGCGCGATCCGGAGGCGGCGGATCAGCCGGGTCTGGGCGCGTGCGCGTTCGTGGATGCTGCGTTGTTCGTCTTCGGCGTGGTGGGCGGAGGCCTGGAGGAAGGCGTGCTCGATCTCGGTGAGGGTGGTGTTCTCGCCGGTTCGCCATTCGAGTGCCCGGGCCAGTCGTACGCCGCGGTAGAGCTCGCTGTCGGGGCGGCCCAGTGCTTCCCAGGAGTCGGCGGCGGTGGAGAGGTGGTGTCGGATGCGTTGGCCCTCGATGTCGTCCTCGAGCCAGCCGCGGAGTCGGGGCCAGGCGCGGGTGAGGGCCTCGTGGGTGATCTCGAGGGCGTCGTCGTCGGTGGTGACCAGTCGGGCGGTGACCAGCATCTCGATGAGCTGGTCGTGTTCGGGGTCGGTGCCGACCAGGCGGCGTGGCACCCGGGTGCGGACCGGTTCGCCCTCCGGGCCCGGGGAGACCAGCCGCAGGACGAGGTCGCGCAGCAGGTGGCGGCGTTCGACCTCGATCCGGGAGTAGAGACCTTCGGCGGATTGGGCCACGGCTCCGTTGATGCCGCCGCTGGCGCGGTAGCCGGCCACCGTGAGGGTGTTGCCCTCGCGTCGTTTCCAGGTCTCCTGCAGCGCGTGCGACATCAGCGGTAGCGCCCCGGGGTCGTTGCCGACCTCGCGGACCAGGAGGTCGACCAGACCGGGCTCGATCAGCAGCCCGGCCTGGCGGGCGGGGGTCTCGATCGCCGAGCGCAGACCGTCCTCCTCCAGCCCGCCGACCAGATACATGCCGCGCTCCACGAGCCGACTGAAGCCGGGGTAGGCGGCGAGGTCGGCCAGGTGGTCGGCACGCAGCGCGAGGGCCACGGTCCGGTCCGCGGCCTCGGCGGCCACGACACCGAGGAACCTCTCCCGCTCCTCGGTGTCGTGGCACAGCGAGAACAACTCCTCACACTGATCGATCAACAGCGCCGCGCCCCGCGGAGCCTGCGTGAGCGCGGTCAGTGAGTCCATCGGGTGGGGACCGGGCGTGATCGTCACGCTGGGCTGTCCGCGGCCTCGCAGGGCCGCGGCCACCCCGGCGCGGAGCAGCGAGGACTTGCCCGACCCCGAGGGCCCGACCAGCGCGAGCACCGAGGTCCGCGCCACGATCTCCAGGCAGGCGGCCACATCCGGGTCGCGCCCGAAGAACCATTCCGCGTCCTCGACACCGTAGGCCCGCAGACCCAACCAGGGACAGGTGCCCGACGGGGTAGGTGCATCGGCGACCAGCAGCGAGGCGTCCTGGCGAAGGATCGAGGTCTCCAGCGCGACCACCTCGGGGCCCGGATCGATGCCCAGATTCTCGGCCAGAACGGCCCGGAGCTGGTGGATCGTACGCAGCGCCTCGGCCTGCTGGCCGGACTGGTACTGCGCCCGGGCCAGCAGCACCCACCGGTACTCACGCAGCGGTGCGGCGCGTACCAGGCTCTGTGCCTCGGAGAGGATCTCGCGGTACCGCCCGGCCCGCAACAGCGCCTCGATCCGCAGCTCCTCGGCCTCCAGACGCAGCTCGGAGAGCCGCGTACCGGCGGCGACCGCCGGCTCCCAGCTCTCCAGATCAGCGAAGGGCTCCCCGCGCCACAGGGCCAGCGCGTCGCTCAGCAGGTACGCCGCCCGGTCGGCCTCCCCGAGCGTGAGCAACTCCTGGGCCCGACCGACCTGGTCCTCGAACCGCAACGAGTCGACCTCCTCGACCGGGAGATGCAACGCATAGCCCTGTGCCGAGGTCCGCACCACGTCGCGACCCAGCAGCTTGCGCAGCCGGACCACGCAACCCTGCACGATCTTCCCGGCCGACGCCGGCGCACCCTCACCCCACAGCGCATCGAAGAGCTGGTCGGCGCTCACCGGATGACCCGGATCGGTCGCCAACGCTGTCAGAACCACTCGGTCCCGCCGACCCAGATCCCCCGAGCCGTCCACCGTCAGTGGGCCGAGAACGCCAATGCCCACCCTTCAAGCGTCGCACCGAGCATCGACACCGTCAACGCGGCCGATACCGGCGCGATACCGAGCCCCGACCACCGCGATACCGACCGATGTCAGAACGGAGACCTACACCGGGGCCCACCAGCCCACGACCAAGGAAGGCACCATGAACACCACCACCCACCGCACCGCGACCACCCTCGCCGCTGCCACCGCCGTCGCCGGCGCACTGACCATCATGTCCGCCGTCGCGCCCACGGCTGCCAGCGCACGCCGCGTCGACCCTGTCGCCGACCCGGCCGCGCGCTGCGCCGTCAGCACCGGCGAAGCGTCCAGCACCGCGCCGATGGACATCGCCGAGATCGTCACGATGCTGAAGGTTCGGAGGGCGAAGTACCTCTTCGACCACCCGTACCTGCTCCACTGAACCGCCGACCTATCGCCCGCTCAGCGCTCTCGCAGCACCGACTCGATCCGCTCCACCTTGGCGCTCAGCTGGCCCTCGTAGCCGGGCCGGATGTCGGCCTTGAACACCAGCCCGACCCTCGGGGAGACGGCGGCGACCGCGTCGACGCACTGCTTGATGACACCCATGACCTCGTCCCACTCCCCCTCCAGGTTGGTGAACATGGCATTGGTCTCGTTGGGCAGTCCGGACTCGCGGACGATGCGGATCGCCTCCGCGACGGACGCGGCCACCGAACCATCGGGGTCGTCGGTCGTTGTCGGGGCGATGGAGAAGGCGACGAGCATGTCGAGACACTATCCAAATGCCTCCTGGGGCTGCATATAGTGGCGCCGCCGGGGGCCGAAGGTGCCTCACCCGGCGGGAAGGAACCGATGAGTGAGGGACTCGACCGGCTCGCTGCCACGCTGCGCGTGCCGGCGACGCGGCTCGCGCCGCTGGAGGCGTACGACGACCAGCAGCTGGGCCGGTTCGACGATCTGGTCCAGGGCGCGATGGCAGCGGAGGACAAGGCGTTCGACGCTTCCCTCGACGAAGCGCTGAAGCTGGTGCCGAAGATGCTGCGCGGAGTCGTCCAGAAGATGCTCGGAGGTAGTCGATGACCGCCCTGACCAGCTCGCTGGAGATCGCCAAGCTCGCCCACGAGATGCACGTGGACGAGTCCGAGCTCGCCTTCCTCGCCACCACCTCCCCCGACGACCTGCGTGATCTGCGCGGGATCGTCTCGCACGCGATGTTCAGCCGTCACGAGTCCCGGGTCAAGGGGCTGGCCGCGGTCAGCAAGAAGCTCCCCGCGGCGGTCACCGCGAAGATCACCGAGATCGCGATGGGCCCCATGCTCAGCGCCCGGGTGGCTGCGGTGATGGACCCCGCTGACGCCGCGAAGCTCGCCGGCCACCTGAAGCCGGAGTTCCTCGCCGAGCTCTCGGTCCATCTCGACCCGAGCCGGGTCGAGGGCATCATCGCCAAGCTGGACAGTGCTCTGGTCGTCGAGGTCGGTCGCCGGCTGCTCGCCCAGGGCCACCTGATGGCGCTGGCCCGCTTCACCGGCGTGGTCAGCCCGGCGACCTCGCTCGAGGTCGTCGACGGCGCCTCGGGCGCCCAGATCCTCCAGCTCGCGCTCTTCATCGACGAGCCCTCCGTGGTCGACCCGATCCTCGCCGGCCTCCCCGACGAGACCGTCGCCGAGATCGCCGCCGCGACGGCCGATCGCGGCGAGGCCGCCGATGCGCTCCTCGCCGCGCTCCACGAGGACAGCCGCGCCAGGATCGCCTCCCTGACCTGAGCCGAGGCGTCCGGTACGTCGGCCGAAGCGTCACTCCCGTCGGCCGAGACGTCACTCCCGTCGGCCGAAGCGTCACCCGCGTTGGCCAAGGCGTCAGGTGCGTCAATCGAGGCGTCACCCGCGCAGGCCGAGGCGTCACGTACGTCGATCGAAGCTCACCCACGCTGGCCGAGGCGTCACTGCGGTGGATTGAGGCGTCACGGCATGCCATCTCGACCGCCCTAACTGACATGTCGTCCGACGTACGTGACGCCTCGTCCGACGTACGTGACGCCTCGTCCGACGTACCTGACGCCTCGCCCGACCTACCTGACGCCTCGACGGGATGCGAAACAGCCCGCCACCCTTTCGGGTGACGGGCCGTTCGTGGGTCGGATCAGGCGTTGACCAGGCTGCGCAGGACGTACTGCAGGATGCCACCGTTGCGGTAGTAGTTGGCCTCACCGGGGGTGTCGATGCGGACGACCGCGTCGAACTCGACACCGGTGTCGGTGGTGACCTTGACCGTCTTGGGGGTGACACCCTCGTTGAGCGCGGTGATGCCGGAGATCGAGAAGGTCTCCTCACCGGTCAGGCCGAGGCTGTCGGCGGTCTGGCCCGCGGGGAACTGCAGCGGGATGACGCCCATACCGATCAGGTTGGAGCGGTGGATGCGCTCGAACGACTCGGTGATGACGGCCTTGACGCCCAGGAGCGAGGTGCCCTTGGCGGCCCAGTCGCGCGAGGAGCCGGAGCCGTACTCCTTGCCACCGAGGACCACGAGCGGGGTGCCGGCCGCGGCGTAGTTCTGAGCAGCGTCGTAGACGAACGACACCGGGCCGTCGGCCTGGGTGAAGTCGCGGGTGTAACCACCCTCGGTGCCCGGGGCGACCTGGTTCTTGATCCGGATGTTGGCGAAGGTGCCGCGGATCATGATCTCGTGGTTGCCTCGGCGCGAGCCGTAGGAGTTGAAGTCACGCTGCTCGACGCCGTGCTCGATGAGGTACTTGCCGGCGGGCGAGTCCTTCTTGATGTTGCCCGCGGGGCTGATGTGGTCGGTGGTGACCGAGTCGCCCAGCTTCAGCAGCACGCGCGCACCCTCGATGTCGGCGACCGGGGCCGGGGTCTTGGCCATGCCGTCGAAGTAGGGAGCCTTGCGGACGTAGGTCGACTCCTCGTCCCAGGTGAAGGTGTCACCGGTCGGGGTCGGCAGGTTCTGCCAGCGCTCGTCGCCCGCGAAGACGTCGGCGTAGTCCTTGGTGAACATGTCGGAGTCGATCGCGGCGGCGATGGTCTCCTCGACCTCGGCCGGGGTCGGCCAGATGTCCTTGAGGAAGACGTCGTTGCCGTCGTGGTCCTTGCCGAGGGAGTCCTCGAGCAGGTTGACGTTCATGTTGCCGGCCAGGGCGTAGGCGATGACCAGCGGCGGCGACGCGAGGTAGTTCATCTTCACGTCGGGGTTGATGCGACCCTCGAAGTTGCGGTTGCCGGAGAGCACCGAGACGACGGCGAGGTCGTTGTCGTTCACCGCGGCGGACACCTCGGGGATGATCGGGCCCGAGTTGCCGATGCAGGTCACGCAGCCGTAGCCGACGAGGTTGAAGCCGACCTTCTCCAGGTAGGGGGTCAGGCCCGACTTGTCGTAGTAGTTCGTGACGACCTTGGAGCCCGGCGCCAGGGTGGTCTTCACCCACGGCTTGCGGGTCAGACCCTTCTCGACGGCCTTCTTCGCCAGCAGCGCGGCGCCGATCATGACCGACGGGTTGGAGGTGTTGGTGCAGGAGGTGATCGAGGCGATCGTGACCGCGCCGTTCTCCAGCTCGAACTCGGTGCCGTCGGCCAGCGTGACCGGGACCTTCGCGTCGGCCTTGGAGGTGTACGTCGGGAGGTGACCCTCGAAGGAGGTCTTGGCGTCGGTGAGCTGGACGCGGTCCTGCGGGCGCTTCGGGCCGGCGATCGAGGGGACGATCGTGGAGAGGTCGAGCTCGAGCTTCTCCGAGTAGCGCGGCTCGGCAGCAGGGTCGTGCCAGAGGCCCTGGTCCTTGGAGTACTTCTCCACCAGGGCCAGCTGCTCCTCCGAGCGGCCGGTGAGGCGGAGGTAGTTGATGGTCTCCTCGTCGACCGGGAAGATCGCGACGGTGGAGCCGAACTCGGGGCTCATGTTGCCGATGGTGGCGCGGTTGGCCAGCGGCAGGGCGGTCACGCCGGCGCCGTAGAACTCGACGAACTTGCCGACCACACCGTGCTTGCGCAGCATCTCGGTGATGGTGAGCACCAGGTCGGTGGCGGTCGAGCCCTCGGGCAGGTCGCCGTGGAGCTTGAAGCCGACCACGCGCGGGATCAGCATGGAGACCGGCTGGCCGAGCAGCGCGGCTTCGGCCTCGATGCCGCCGACGCCGAAGCCGAGGACGCCCAGGCCGTTGACCATGGTGGTGTGGGAGTCGGTGCCGACGCAGGTGTCGGGGTAGGCCTGCAGCTCGCCGTCGACCTCACGGGTGAAGACGGTGCGGGCCAGGTGCTCGATGTTGACCTGGTGGACGATGCCGGTGCCCGGCGGGACGACCTTGAAGTCCTCGAACGCGGTCTGGCCCCAGCGCAGGAACTGGTAGCGCTCGCGGTTGCGCTCGTACTCGATCTCGACGTTGCGCTCGAAGGCCTCCGGGGTGCCGAAGACCTCAGCGATCACGGAGTGGTCGATGACCATCTCGGCGGGCGAGAGCGGGTTGATCTTGGTCGGGTCGCCGCCGAGCTCGGCCGCAGCCTCGCGCAGGGTCGCCAGGTCGACGATGCAGGGCACGCCGGTGAAGTCCTGCATGATCACGCGCGCCGGCGTGTACTGGATCTCCTTGTCGGGCTCGGCGGTCTCGTCCCAGCCCGCCAGCGCCTTGATGTCGTCGGCGGTGATGTTCGCGCCGTCCTCGGTGCGCAGGAGGTTCTCCAGCAGCACCTTCAGCGAGAAGGGCAGCGACGCGACGTCGAGGCCCTCACCCTTGACCGCATCCAGGCGGAAGATCTCGTAGGACTTACCGTCCACGTCCAGGGTGCTCTTGGCACCGAAGCTGTCCTTGCTGGCCAACGCGTTCATCTCCTTGCTCGCGTCCACAGTGACGTACGAATTCAAGTCTTTGAGGCCCATCCTGCCCCGGCCACGTACGCCGGGAAAACAAAGGCTCACCTAACCTTTTACGACGGGCAGGCCCGTCGATCTCTTGATATCAAGATACATGATGTCGAACGACATTTCGAATCACCCCGGCGCGCCGTGTTGTGACCACCGCCGCTGACAGCGATCCTCGGATGCTCCATGATTGGTCCGACCGGGCCACCCGTCGGGCCGCTACTCGTCGGGCACTAGTGATTCGAGGAGAGCCTTGAGCACCCTGATCGCCGTCGTGGCGCTGGTGATCGCCGTGGCCGCCGCTGCTGTCGCGTGGCGTCTGCGGCTCGCCAACAAGGCGCTGCGTGCCGAGACCATCGGTCTGCTGTGGCGACTGGAGCAGGCCGACATCTCGGCCCCGCGCACCGCCTACGCCGAGCTCCCGCCCGAGGACAGGCTGCTCAGCATCCGCATCCTCAACCCGCTCGAGCTCGCCTCGGCCCAGACGAAGGCGGCCACGATGCTGCACAAGGTGCGGCCGGCGCTGCTCTCCAAGATGGTCTACGACCAAGCCGCCGACTCGCTGCGCGAGCGGCTGGCCGACGAGGGCGTGGTGGCGGAGGTCAAGGTCCATGCTGGTCGCTAGCCTCGCCCTCCTCGGTGTGCTCGGCGCCGGCGTCGTCGTCGCTCTCGCCCACCTGGAGCAGCGTCGCCTGGAGCAGGCGCTGGAGGACGTACGTCTCGCGGACCTGAAGGCGCGCACGTCCCTCGCCGAGGCCGAGCGCGCCACGGACTGGCTCGGTCCCATCACCGACCCGATCACGGCACCGTTCGCGGGAGCCACCCGGTCGGTGGCCGGCGCGCTGGCCCGGGTGGTGCCCTACTCCGGCCGGCGTACGCCGCGGGTGCTCAACGCGATGCCGGCCACCACGACCGGCGAGCTGCTCGGCACGCTCGGCCCGCACCTGGACGAGGCCGTCCTGGACCGCCGGCAGCTGATCACCGACCTCTCCGACGACCCGACGATGGCGATGCGGATCGTCGTCGACGAGCGTTAGCCGAGCGCCCTCAGCCGCTCGCGCAGGCGGGCCCGCTCGTCGTCGGTGAGCGGCACCGCGAGCTCCTCGACGTAGGCCATCACCTCGTCGAGCCCGATCTCGTGGTGCTCGGTCTCCTCGCCCTCGCGGCGGATGGTGACGGTGTTGTCGGTGAGGCTGAGGTGTTGGTCCTCGCGGAGCCCGGTCACGATCAGCCGGTGACGGAAGTGCACCGTCGGGTGGGTGCTGGTGTAGTGGTGGCCGATCGCGACGTCGCTCGGCACAACCAACGCCTCGTCGTGGGTGTGCATCAGCTCCCAGCCGTCGTCCTTGGCCCGCTCCAGCGCCCAGCCGTGCTCGCCCCACCGCACCCGGTGGCTGATTCCCCGGACCTCGTCGACCGCGCCGTCGACCAGCGGGATCGGCCGCCACACGCTCAGCCCGAACCCGGGATCGGCCAGCAGCCGCTCCCCGTCCAACTCGACCACGGCCACCAGATGCGTACGTCCCGCCGCGGTCGGGTCGGCGCCCACCCGCGCGAGCCGGCGCTCGACGGCGAAGCCCAGCCGGTCCAGCACCGCGGCGAACAGCGTCCCGTGCTCGAAGCAGTAGCCGCCCCTCCCCCGACCCACGAACTTCTGCTGCACCTCGGGCAGGCCGACACCCGGATGCTGGTCGAGCAGCACGTCGATGTTGTCGAAGGTGAAGGTCCGCAGGTGGGCGTCGTAGATCTCCTCCAGCGCCTCCCGCGACGGGCCGGGCGGCTCGGTCACCCCGATCCGCTCCAGATACGCCGTCAGGTCGAGCCGGCCGGTGCCCCACAGGTCATCGCTCACGGCAGCATCTCAACGCCGATCGGCGAGCCGCGCAACCGATATCGGACGAGCTGGATCGCTTCGCGTGCGCCGGTGGAGGCTCGATGTGAAATGCTGATGGCGTGATCCGCACGACATTCACCTCGCGCCGGGCGTTGCTCGCGGGGGCGGTGGGTGGTCCGCTCGTCATGGCGCTCGGCGGCTGCGTCGGGCAGTCCTGGGACAAGCTGCCGGGAACGAGTCTGTCGATCGCCACCGGCAACCGAGGAGGTGTCTTCGACCGTTACGGCAACGCGCTGGCCGCCGTCCTGGAGGAGCGCCTCGACGGCGTCAGCGTCACCGCTCACAACACCAACGCCTCCCTGATCAACCTGAGCGAGGTGGCCCAGGGCACGAGCGACATCGGCTTCGCGCTCGGTGACGCGGCCGCGGACGCGATCCGGGGCACCGGACCGTTCGCCGATCCGATCGACCTGGCCGCCTTGACCCGGACCTACGACAGCTTCGTGCACCTCGTGGTGACGGCCGACTCGCCGGTGCAGGAGGTGGCCCATCTCCGCGGTCGTCGCGTCGGCCTCGGCAACCGGGGGTCGGGGACGAGGCTGGTTGCCGGGCGCATCCTCGCCGCTGCCGGTATCGCGTCGGACGAGGTCACCGGCACCGACGACAGTCTGGAGCAGTCGGCCGACGGACTCCGTCGCGGGCGGCTGGACGCGTTCTTCTTCGTGAGCGGCATCCCCAACACCGCCGTGGCCAAGCTCTCCGAGAGCGTGCCCATCCGGCTGGTCGACCTGGGGACGTTGCTCCCCGAGCTGACGGAGGCGTACGGACCCGAATACACCCTGGGCCCGGTGCCGACCTCGAGCTACGGCCTGCCCCGTGCGGTCGACGCCGTGAGTGTGAAGAACTACCTCGTGGTCCACCCCGATCTCGACGAGGAGCTCGCCTATGCGGTGACGCGCGTGATGTTCGAGGCGCAGGACCGGGTCGACCGGATCTCGCCTCAGGTGCGGCAACCCAACCTCGGAGCCGCGATCTTCACCTCACCCCTGCCCCTTCATCCGGGGGCAGAGCGATATTACCGAGAGCGTCGCCAGTAACGGCGGGTAGCACCACCGCCACCTCGAGGCCACCGTCGCTCGGCGTCGAGACGACCATCGACCCACCCAGGTCGTCGACGCGGGCCCGCACGATCGCCAGGCCGAGACCGGTGCCGGGTACGTTCTGGTGCTGTCTGCCCCGGAAGAATCGCGCACCGACCTTGGCGACGTCGTCGGGATGGAGTCCCTGACCGTGGTCCCGGACCCGCACCTCGATCTCTTCTGCCGCGACGTCACCACCGGTCACCGTGACCTCGACCGGCGAGTCCGGGGCGAACTTGGCGGCGTTGTCCAGGAGCGAGTCCAGGACGACCTCGACGACGTCCGGCGAGCTCATCGCGAGGGCCCTGTCGGGTAGATCGACACGGAGGCTGGAGAAGACGGGTTCCCACATCGCACACCGCTCGCGCACGATCTCAGCCACATCGACCTCAACCGGCGCGACCCGATGCGCGCCGATCTGGCTCAGCCTCAGCAGCGACTCGACGATGCTGCTGAGCCGGTCCGTCTCCTCCAGGACGGGTTCGACCGCAGCGACCGGCGACCCCGTCGCGGCCAGGTTCTCGACGCGCAGCCGTAACGCGGTGAGCGGGTTGCCGAGCTGGTGGGCCGCGTCGGCGACCAGCTCGCGCTGCTGGCGCTGGGACATCTCGACGTTGTCGACCATCGCGTTGAAGGATCGGGCGAGATGGCGCAGCTCGGGCGGTCCCAGCTCGTGGGCACGGGAGGACAGGTCTCCGTCGGCGAGGTCCTTCGCCGCATGCTCGAGGTCGTCCACCGGCCGGAGGATCCAGCCCACGAACGGCACCACGGCGCCGAAGACCATCAGCAGCACGACCACGAGTCCAGCCGCCACCAGCCAGGCGAGCCCGCTCGCGACGCTGCTCTTGACGGCGCTCGTCGGAGCGACGACCACGACCGCTCCGAGCACCTGGGCATCCCTGCCGACCGGCGACCCGATCACGACGTCGTCGCCGCTCCAGGGCCAGACCGTGGCGGGTGGTTGTGAGCCGGCACCCGAGAGCGCACGGTCGATGGTCTCCTGCACCTCGGGATCGTCCCCAGCCGTCTCCTCACCCGCTTGCGCGACGACCTGACGGTCCGCGTCGGTGACCAGCACCGACCCGCCGTAGACGTCCACGTAGCGCTCGAGGTCGACGCTCAGCTCCTCGGCGAGTCCTGACTCGAGGGCATCCTCCGCCACGACCGCGAACCGGGTGACGTCGCCGAGCCGACTCACGAACATGGCCTGCGTGCGGTCGGAGGCGTACGTCGCGATCAGCGGCACCATGAGCGCGAGGAGCAACAACCCGATCAGAGACAGGGACACGAGGAGCAGTCGGCGGCGCACGTGTCACTCCTACGTGGTGACTCGGTAGCCCACGCCACGGACCGTTGCCACCAACCCCGGCCGACCGAGCTTGGAGCGCAGCGCCGACACGTGGACGTCGAGCGTTCGCGAGGCGCCGACCCAGGCTGTCTCCCAGATCCCCTCCATCAGGGTCTCCCGGGTGACGGTGTCTCCGGCGGCCTGCACGAGCATGGAGAGCAGGTCGAACTCCTTGCGGGTCAGGGCGACCTCCTCCCCCGCCACCGTCACCCGGCGCGACCCGTGGTCGAGATGCACGTCACCGACGTGCTCGACCAGCTCGGTCGACCGCTGCCCCACGCGTCGCATGACCGCATCGATCCGGGCGAGGAGCTCGGCGAGCCGGTAGGGCTTGGTGACGTAGTCGTCCACGCCCGAGCGCAGAGCGGAGACCACGGTGAGCTCGTCCCTTCGTGCCGTCACCGCGATGATCGGCACGTCGACCCGGGTCCGGAGCTGGCGGCACAGGGCCAGCCCGTCCTGGTCGGGCAAGCCCATGTCGAGCAGGATCAGATCCACTCCCCCGAGGAGCTGCAGGGCCTCGGCTGCGGTGCCGGCCCGGCGTACGTGGAGGTGGATGCGTTGCAGGGCAGGCATCAGCGCCGCAACGACGCGGTCGTCGTCCTCGACGAGCAGGACTCGCATTTCACCTCGCTTGCCCGACGCACGCGCCAGGGGCTCGATCGGCCAACGTTAGAACTCTGTAAAGTCTCGCGGCCGAACCGGCAGGTGTGACGCACGACACTTCTAGGTTACGCAGCATGCCAGCCCCCACCCCCACCCCCCAACCGGGCTCCCAGGTCGACGTCGACAGCCTCGTCGCGGACTACGACGAGGAGAAGCCGTCCCGGAACCTGTCGCCGCGCCTGGAGCTCGTCGTCGGGCTGTGGTGCTTCCTGGTCTCCCTGTTCGTGCTCCGTCAGGTCTTCGACCCGCTCGATCTGGGCAGCCAGTACTACCTGATCCTCTTCCTCGGCATGACGCTGCCTCTGGTCTTTCTGACCTACCGGATGCGAGGGCGTCGCGATCCGGCGAAGGCCCATGCCGACAACCCCGGTGTCGTCGACTGGCTGCTCGCCGCCACGGCCGTGATCGTGGGCCTCTACCCGGTGCTTCCGTTCCCGCTGACGGACGTCGGCCTCGGCGGGTTCGGCGAGTTCCTCGACCGTCAGGGCTCGCTGCTCCCGCTCGACGTGGCTGCCGGGACCGTGTTGCTGCTGCTGGTGCTCGAGGCCACCCGTCGGACGACGGGGCTGGTTCTGCCGGCCGTCTGCGCCGTCTTCTTCGCCTACGCCTACTTCGGCGGCTACCTGCCCATCGGCTGGAGCATCAGCCACATCGGGCTCGACCTCGATCAGATCATCAATGCGCTCTACAACGAGGCTTCGGGCTTCTTCGGCGTACCCCTCGACGTCGCGGCGACCTACATCGTGCTGTTCACGATCTACGGTGCGGTGCTCGACCGCATGGGAGCCGGCCGCTTCTTCGTGGAGTTCAGCTTCTCCCTGTTCCGCAGGTCCGGGTCGGCCCCTGGTCGCACCGTGGCCACGTCCGGGTTCCTGCTCGGCACCGTCTCCGGTTCGGGAACGGCGACCGCGGTCACCCTCGGCTCGTTCGCCTGGCCGATCCTCAACCGGGCCGGCTACCCGAAGGAGGCAGCCGGAGGCATGCTGGCCGCATCCGGCATCGGCGCCATCCTGTCGCCGCCGACCATGGGAGCGGCGGCGTTCATCATCGCCGAGTATCTCGGGGTCTCCTACGTATCCGTACTGGTCTGGGCGATCGTTCCGACCCTCCTCTACTACCTCGGCATCTTCTTGGCCGTCGAGATCGATGCCCGCCGGTTCGGGGCGCATCGCGTCGACCTCGCCATCGGGAACGCGCTGCAGCTGCTGGCCCGCTCCGGATACCACTTCATCAGCCTCGGCGTGATCGTGTTCTTCCTCGCCATCGACATCCCGCCGTTCCGCGCCGTCGTCTACGCCACCGGCGTCGCCGCGCTGTTCGGACTCCTCGAGGCGGTGCTGTCGCGTCGCCCGGTGGTCAGCGGCTTCGACGACCACGACGTCGAGCAGGAGCGGATGGAGCTCGGGGAGTCGCTCCGGGACTACGCCCGCCGCGTGTACGACGCGCTGAGCTCCGGCATCCGCTCGGCGTTGCCCGTCATCGCGGTCTGCGCCGCCGCGGGCGTCATCACATCGGTCATCGCCAAGACCGGCCTGGGCCAGGTCCTGTCCGCCGTCCTGGTCGACCTGGCCTCGCTGCTGTCCTTCAACGAGGCGTCTCTGCTGGTGCTCTCGGCGCTGTTCTCCGCGTTCGCGATCCTGCTGCTCGGCCTCGCGGTGCCCGTGACTGCGTCGTTCATCCTCAGCTGGGTCATCATCGGCCCGGCACTGATCTCGCTCGGCGTGGACGCCCCGCAGGTGGCGATGTTCATCTTCTACTACGCGGTCCTCTCGGAGGTCTCCCCGCCGACGGCGCTCGCCGCGGTGGCGTCGGCCGCCATCACCGGCGGCAAGGTCATCCCGACGATGATGCAGGCCTGCAAGTACACGCTTCCCGCCTTCCTGGCCCCGATCGCCTTCGTGGTCACCGACAACGGCGCGCATCTTCTCGCCCGCGGTGACTTCATCGACATCGTCTGGACCTTCCTGGTGGCCGGATGCGCGGTCGGCGCCCTCGCCATCTGCACGACCGGATGGATCCTCGGCCCGACCAACCTTCTCGAGCGCGCCCTGTGCCTGCCCGCCGCACTGCTGCTGCTCTACCTGGTCCCGACCTCCATCGCGCTGGGCTTCGCCCTGCTCGCCATCGCACTGGTGCTCCATCTCATACGTCGCAAGGCGACCGGCGCGACGGCCGGCGAGCAAGACCACACCAGCCCCGACCCGACGTACGCATGACCCCAACCCCCAAGAAAGGCACCACCATGAAGCGCATCACCCCGCTCGCCGGGATCGCGGTCGCCGCGGCCCTCGTACTGACCGCCTGCGGCGGCCAGCAGAGCCGGCAGGAGGCAGGCTCCGGAGCAGACGAGAACAGCTGCGATGCCGGCACGGGCCGCATCTCGATCGCCACCGGAAACTCCACCGGCGTCTACTACGTGGTCGGCGGCGGCATGGCCCAGGTGATCAACGACGAGACGAAGCTGAAGGCCACCGCCGCGGAGACCGGTGCCTCGGTGCAGAACATCGAGCAGGTCGTCGCCGGCAACTACGACGTCGGCTTCTCGCTCGCGGACTCCGCCGCCGACGCGGTCAACGGCGAAGCCGACTTCGACAAGGCGCAGGACGTCTCGACCCTGGGCCGGATCTACTCCAACTACACCCACGTGGTGGTCCGCAAGGACGCCGACATCGACTCCGTCGAGGACTTCGCCGGCAAGGCCATCTCGACCGGGTCGCCCGAGTCGGGCACCGAGGTCATCGCCAACCGGCTGATCGAGTCCGCGGGCCTCGAGGTCTCCGATGTGAAGGCCCAGCGCCTGGACCTGACCAAGACCGTCGACGGCATGAAGGACGGCTCCATCGACGGGCTCGTGTGGTCCGGCGGCCTGCCCACCCCGGCGATCACCGACCTCTTCACCTCGATGGGCGACAAGGTCGAGTTCATCGACATCACGCCGCTGCTGCCGAAGATGCAGGAGGTCAACGAGGTCTACGAGGAGACGTCCATCCCGGGCGACACCTACGAGCTGGCCGAGGACATCCCGACCATCGTCGTGCCCAACGTGCTGGTCGTGAAGAACGACATGCCCGAGAACCTGGCCTGTGCCCTCACCACGCTGTTGGTGGAGCAGAAGGACAAGCTCGTCCAGGTCCACCCGGCCGCCAACGAGATCGACGCCGCCACCATGGCCGAGACCGGCCCGATCCCGCTCCACCCGGGTTCCGAGCGCGCGCTGGCGGACCTCGGCTGACCGCCCGCCGGGTGGGTCGGCACCGCCGGCGCTGTGCCGACCCACCCTTCTTCCCGAGTCCACCGCACCGACACGAGCCCACCACCTTTCAAGGGAGAGACCGCCCCGTGACCGCCCGCACCACACAGACCCCACTCCAGCTGTTCGACACCGACTCGCTGATCGGCGAGGAGGATCGAGCGATCCGCGACACGGTACGGCGATTCGTCGAGGACCGGATCAGGCCGGAGATCGCCGACTGGTACGAGTCGGGCTCGATCCCGGCCCGCGACCTGGCCAAGGAGCTCGGCGCGCTCGGCGTGCTCGGTATGCACCTGGACGGCTACGGCTGCGCGGGCACCAGCGCCACGGCGTACGGCCTGGCCTGCCTGGAGCTGGAGGCCGGCGACTCGGGGCTCCGCTCCCTCGTCAGCGTCCAGGGGTCGCTGGCGATGTTCGCGATCTGGAGGCACGGCAGCGACGAGCAGAAGCAGGAGTGGCTGCCTCGGATGGCCGCGGGCGCTGCCATCGGCTGCTTCGGTCTGACCGAGCCGGACTTCGGCTCCAACCCCGCCGGCATGCGGACACGCGCGGTCCGGGACGGGACGGACTGGCGGTTGACCGGCAACAAGATGTGGATCACCAACGGCTCGGTGGCCGATGTGGCGGTGGTGTGGGCACAGACCGACGACGGGATCCGCGGGTTCGTCGTCCCCACCGACACGCCGGGCTTCTCGGCGCCGGAGATCAAGAAGAAGATGTCGCTGCGCGCCTCGGTCACCTCCGAGCTCGTGCTCGACGACGTCCGGCTCCCCGCCGACGCGGCGCTGCCCGAGGTCACCGGCCTGTCGGGGCCCCTCTCGTGCCTCAACGAGGCCCGCTACGGGATCGTCTTCGGCGCGCTGGGCGCTGCCCGTGACAGCCTCGAGACGGCGATCGCCTACTCGAAGGACCGCGACATCTTCGACAAGCCGCTGGCGGCCTACCAGCTGACCCAGGCGAAGCTCGCCGACATGTCTCTGGAGCTCGGCAAGGGCATGCTGCTCGCGCTGCACCTGGGCCGCCTCAAGGACGCCGGCTCGCTGCGGGCCGAGCAGATCTCGCTCGGCAAGCTCAACAACGTGCGCGAGGCGATCGCCATCGCCCGCGAGTGCCGGACCATTCTCGGCGCGGCCGGCATCACCCTCGAGCACCCCGTCCTGCGGCACGCCAACAACCTCGAGTCCGTGCTGACCTACGAGGGTACGAGCGAGGTCCACCAGCTCGTCATCGGTCGCGCCCTGACCGGAGAGGCGGCCTTCCGGTGACCCCAGGAGCACTCACCGGCGTACGCATCGCCGACTTCAGCCGGGTGCTGGCAGCTCCGTACGCCACGATGCTGCTGGCCGACCTGGGTGCCGAGGTGGTCAAGGTCGAGCGACCGGACGGCGGGGACGAGACCCGCTCGTGGGGACCGCCGTGGTCCGAGGACGGCGAGTCGACGTACTTCCTCTCGGTCAACCGCAACAAGGAGTCGCGTGCGATCGACCTGCGCTCCGCGGAGGGCCGACGTGAGGCCCATGACCTCGTCGCCGGGTGCGACGTCCTCGTCGAGAACTTCCGCGACGGCACGATGGAGCGACTCGGCCTGGGATACGCCACCCTGTCCGCGGAGCACCCGGGGCTGGTCTACTGCTCGATCACCGGCTTCGGCTCGCGCGAAGGGGCCTCGCTCCCCGGCTACGACCTGGTGGCCCAGGCCGTCGGCGGGCTGATGTCGGTGACCGGTACGCCCGAGTCCGGGCCGGTCAAGGCCGGCGTGGCGCTGGTCGACGTGATCACCGGCCTGCACGCGACCGTCGGGATCCAGGCCGCCCTGCGCCACAAGGAGCGCACCGGGCAGGGGCAGCGGGTCGAGGTCAACCTGCTGTCCTCGCTCCTCTCCGCGCTGTCGAACCAGGCATCCACCTACGTCACGACCGGCCAGGTGCCCCAGGCGCTCGGCAACGTACACCCCAGCATCGCGCCGTACGAGCTGCTCGCCACCGCGGACCGGCCGCTGGCCGTCGCTGCGGCGAACGACAAGCTCTTCGCCCTGTTCGCCAGAGGTCTGGGCCGGCCGGAGCTGGCCGAGGACCCACGCTTCGCCACGAACGCCGACCGGGTGGCCCACCGTGCCGTGCTGGTGGCCGAGCTCGAGGACGTCCTGCGGGAGCAGCCGGCCGACCACTGGTTCGCGGTGCTGTCGGAGCTGGGGGTCCCGTGCGGCCCGATCAACGACCTGGGCCAGGCCTTCGCCCTCGCCGAGCGGCTCGGCCTCGCACCGGTCGCCGACATCCCCGGCGACGGCCGGGACCCGGTCCCGACCGTGGCACACCCGATCACGCTGTCGGCCACCCCGGCGGTCTACCGGATCCCACCCCCGCGCCTCCCCGGTCGTGCGGTGTGACGGGCCTCCGGGTCGCCGTGGTCGGCGGCGGCATCATCGGCGCGGCCGTCGCGCGGCACCTGGCCCGCCGCCACGACGCCGCGGTCACCCTGCTCGAGAAGGAGACCCAGCTGGCCGCGCATCAGAGCGGCCACAACAGCGGCGTGGTCCACGCCGGCCTCTACTACGAACCGGGCAGCCTCAAGGCGAGGCTGTGCCGCCGAGGTGTCGATCTGCTGCAGGAGTTCGTCAGCGAGCACACGATCGCCTACGACGAGTGCGGCAAGGTCGTGGTGGCGCTCTCGGAGAACGAGGCCGGACGTCTCGACGCGCTTCACAAGCGCGCGGTCGCGAACGGCGTGCCGGGCGTCCGTGTCGTCGAGGCCGACGAGCTGCGAGCCATCGAGCCGCACGCCGCCGGGGTGCGAGCGATCCACTCGCCGCGGACCGCGATCGTCGACTTCCCTGCGGTGACCGAGGCACTCGCCGCCGAGCTCCTCGACGCCGGCGGCTCGGTGCTCTTCGGTCACGAGGTGACCGCCATGACGGAGCGCACCGACGGCGTACGCGTCGAGACGACGAGGGAGGACGGCGACTACGACCTGGTCGTCGTCTGCGGCGGGTTGCAGAGCGACCGGCTCGCCGCCCTGGTCGGCGAGCGCCGTGAGCCGCGGATCGTCCCGTTCTACGGCGACTACTTCGTCGCCGACGCCGGTCAGCGCTCGCTGGTGCGCGGGATGATCTACCCGGTGCCGGACCCGCGCTACCCGTTCCTCGGCGTCCACGTCACCCCGAAGACCGACGGCACCCTGACGCTCGGCCCCAACGCGTTCCTCTCGCTCGGCCGCGAGTCCTACGAGCGGGGCAAGGTCGTCCCGCGCGACGTACGCGATGCCGTCGGCTTCCCCGGCTTCTGGCGCTTCGCCTCCCGAAACGTCGCCGCAGCGGTCCGGGAGTCCCGCACCGCGCTGAGCTCCCGCCGGTTCATCGAGGAGGCCCGCAGGTACGTGCCCGGCCTCGACCCCGCCGGGGTCCGGCGCGGCGGCCGTGGGGTCCGCGCCCAGGCGATGGACGACGCCGGCCACCTCGTCGACGACTTCGTGATCACCGGCACCGACCGGGTGGTGCTGGTCCGCAACGCACCGTCTCCCGGAGCAACCTCCGCCCTCGCCATCGCCGAGCACGTGGTCGACGAGGCGCTGCGGCGCCATCACGGAAGGACAACCCGATGACTCCCCCACCCCTCTCCTCCGGCCTCTGGGGCATCCTGGCCACGCCGTTCCACGGCGACCGGCTCGCGGTCGACCTCGCCTCGCTGCGCGCCGAGGTGGACCTCTACCTCCGCGTTCCTGCTGAGGGCCTGGTCGCTCTCGGCGTCTTCGGCGAGGGGAACGCCCTCGACTCTGCCGAGCAGGCCGCGGTCGTCTCCACGGTCGCCGAGCAAGCACCCGGCCTCCCCCTGACGGTCGGACTGTCCGCGCGGACGACCGCCATGGCGGTCGAGCAGGCGCGCACGGCCGCTGCAGCCGCCGGGCCTGCCCTGGCCGCGGTGATGGTGCAGGCGAACACACCCGACCCGGCGATGCTGGGCCGCCACCTGAGGACGATCCACGACGAGGTCGGCGCCGGCATCGTCCTGCAGGACTACCCGGTGGCATCCGGGGTCCGGTTGACCGACGCCCAGGTGCTCGAGACCGTGAGCGCGTGCCCGTTCGTGGTGGCGGTGAAGTCCGAGGCACCGCCCACATCTCTCGCGATCGCGCGGCTGAGTGCGCACACCGACATCCCGGTCTTCGGCGGACTCGGCGGCGTGGGGCTGATCGACGAGCTCGCTGCCGGAGCCGCCGGCGTGATGACGGGGTTCTCCCATCCCGAGGGGTTGCGGGCAGCCCTCGACGCCTGGCACGAGGGAGGGTACGACGCCGCCCGGGCGGCCTTCGCGCCCTGGCTGCCGCTGGTCAACTACGAGGCACAGCCCGGCATCGGTCTCTCCTTGCGCAAGCAGATCCTGGCCAGGCGCGGCATCATCGCCGAAGGCGCGGTGCGACCACCGAGCCCCACCGCGCCCGAGGAGCTCCTACGCCTGGCGCCGGACCACCTGGCCGCGGCGCGAGAGCTGCTCGCCACGACAAGCACGACACGCACGACACGAGAGCGGAGCTGACCATGGACACCGGACTCACCGGACGCACCGTGCTGGTGCCTGGATCCACCTCGGGTCTCGGGCTCGCCAGCGCCCGGGCCTTCGCGGCGGAGGGCGCCAACGTCGTCATCGCCGGGCGCCGGGCCGAACTCGCGGCGTCCGAGGCCGAGGCGCTCGCCTCCTCACCCGGGGCGGCCGTCGGCATCGAGTGCGACCTCACCGTCACCGGTGCCGCGGAGCGGCTGGTCGAGCAGACCACCGATGCCTTCGGCGCGGTCGAGGTGCTCGTCCTCAACAGCGGTGGCCCGCCGGCCGGCTCGGCGCTCGACGCCACTCCGGAGGCGGTGGAGTCGGCGATGCTGACGCTCGTCCAGCAGCAGGTCCGGCTCGTACGTGCCGTGCTGCCCGGCATGCGGCAGCGGGCCTGGGGCCGGATCGTGGCGATCGGGTCGAGCGGCATCCAGCAGCCCCTCGACAACCTGGCGCTGTCCAACACCGGTCGCGCCGCGCTGGCGGGTTACCTGAAGACGCTGGCCGGCGAGGTGGCGGGCAGCGGGGTCACGGTCAACATGGTCCTGCCCGGCCGGATCGACACGGACCGCGTCGCCACGCTCGATCAGGCTCGCGCCGACAAGACCGGAGCGAGCGCGAGCGAGGTGCGGCGTACGGCCGAGGCCGGCATCCCGGTGGGCCGGTACGGCACCCCCGAGGAGTTCGCCGTCGCCGTCGTGTTCCTCGCGTCGACGGCCGCCTCCTACATCACCGGGGAGCAGCTTCGGGTCGACGGCGGTCTGGTGCGGTCGTACTGATGTCGGTCTTCGTGAGCAGCGCGACGGCCTCGACGTGGTGGGTCATGGGGAAGAGGTCGAAGGCGCGCAGCGTACGCAGCCGGTAGCCGTGCTCGGCGAAGATCGCGACGTCGCGGGCGAGCGCGGCGGGGTCGCAGGCGACATACGCGACCGCACGAGGTGACCGGGCGACGACGCTCTCCACGACCTTCCGGCGGGCGCCCTCTCGGGGCGGGTCGAGGACGACGAGGTCGAACGCGCCCTCCTCGAGGCGGCCCAGCACTGTCGCCACGTCACCGGCGGCGACCTCGGCGGAGGGGACGTTGCCCACCGAGAGCGCCGAGGCGGTCGGGTCGCCCTCGACCGCGACGACGCGCCCGGTCGGACCGACGCGATCGGCGAGGAAGGCGGAGAAGAGACCGACGCCGGCATAGAGGTCCAGAACGGTGTCGCCCGGGGCCGGGGAGAGGGCGGAGAGCACCGCGGAGACCAGGGCCTCAGGCGCGCCGGGATGGACTTGCCAGAAGCCGTCCGCGGCGACCTCGAAGGAGTGCTCCGATCCCGCGACGGCGACCTGCTCCACGACCGTCCCGGCACCCGGCTCGCGGGCGTCGGTGGTGGCGATCAGGCAGTCGTCGACGGGGATGACGTCATGGGAGCGATACTTCCGCATGCCTCGGCCGCCACCGGGGGCGGTCGCGTAGCGCTGACGGGTCCGCCAGCGCAGCCCCTCCTCGTCGCCGGGTACGTCCTCGACGACCAGGTCCGCGACCAGCGGGTCATCGGCGGACAGGCCACCCAGGCGGACCAGCTGCTCGCGCAGCACCGCCGCCTTCAGCTCGCGCTGGCCGGACAAGGAGACGTGCTGGAAGTCGCAGCCGCCGCAGAGGCCCGGGCCGGCGTAGGGGCACGGCGGAACGACCCGTTCCGGTGCGGCCGAGAGCACCGAGACCGCGTCCCCGCGCCAGAACCGGTCACCGGCTGTTCCCTCGGTGATCTCGACGACCACCTGCTCGCCGGGCAGCGCGTGGCGTACGAAGACGACGCGGGAGCCGTCTTCGAAAGGCACCCGCGCGACGAAGTGGCCGCCGTGCGCGACCGGGCCGACCTCGACCTCGAAGCGTCGCCCGACGTAGGACTCGCCCTTGGCCGCCTTCGGGCGCGGCCGCCGGCCGCGCGGGGCCGGACGACGGGGGCCGCTCATCGCCGGCCGCTTCCACGGCGCAGGCCGGGCGCGAGCCAGTAGTCCTCGCGCAGCTCCTCGGCGCGCTCCTTGCCGGAGGCGAGCTGGTAGGGCACCGAGATGACCATGACGCCCGGGGTGAACAGCAGCCGGCCCTTGAGCCGCAGCGCGGTCTGGTTGTGGAGCAGCTGCTCCCACCAGCGGCCGACGACGTACTCGGGAATGTAGACGGCCACGACGCCACGTGGGTTGGCGTCACGGATCGCCGAGGCGTACTCGACGACCGGGCGGATCAGCTCGCGGTAGGGCGAGTGGAGCACCTTCAGCGGCATCGGCAGGTTGCGCTCGTCCCACTGCTTGAGCAGCTCGGCGGTGTCGGAGTCGGTGGTCGAGACCGTGACGGCCTCGAGCGCGTTGGGTCGGGTCGCCTGGGCGAAGGCCAGCGCCCGCAGAGTCGGCTTGTGGAGCTTGGAGACCAGCACGATGGCGTGGACCCGGGTCGGCATGACCTTGTCCTGCTCGTCGGCGGCCAGCTCGCGGGCGACGTTGTCGTAGTGGCGCCTGATCCCCAGCATGACCAGGTAGAAGAATGCCATCGCCAAGATGGTGATCCAGGCGCCGGCGAGGAACTTGGTGATCAGCACGATCACCAGAACGACCGAGGTCATCCCGAGACCGAAGGTGTTGATCGCTCGCGAGCGCTGCATCCGGCGCCGCTCGCTCGGGTCTCGCTCGGTGGCCAGGTGGCGGGTCCAGTGGCGGATCATGCCCAGCTGGCTGAGGTTGAAGGAGACGAAGACGCCGACGATGTAGAGCTGGATCAGCTTGGTGGTCTGCGCCTCGAAGATGATGATCAGAGCGATCGCCAGCACGGCCAGGAAGACGATGCCGTTGCTGTAGGCGAGCCGGTCGCCACGCGCCCCCAGGGACCGGGGCGCAAAGCCATCCTTGGCCAGGATCGAACCGAGGACCGGGAAGCCGTTGAACGCGGTGTTGGCGGCCAGGACCAGGATGATCCCGGTGACGGTGATGACGAAGTAGAAGCCCGCCGGGAAGTCGTTGAAGACCCCGGCCGCGATCTGGGAGATCACCGGGTGCTGCTCGTAGCCGGCCGGCACGGCATCGCCGGCGGCGGTGCGGAGGTTCTCGAGAGCGTGCGGGTCGACGTAGCGGATGCTCATCTGATTGGCCAGCACGATGATGCTCATCATCATCGTGATCGCGATCAGGCCGAGCAGCAGCAGCGTGGTGGCGGCGTTCTTGCTCTTCGGCCGCTGGAAGGCGGGTACGCCGTTGGAGATCGCCTCCACACCCGTCAGCGCCGCACATCCGGACGAGAACGCACGGGCGAGCAGGAAGATCATTGCCACCTGGTTGAGCGTGCCCTCCCAACCCTCCTCGGGCCGGATGTCCAGGGCAGCGCTCTCGGCCAGCGGCAGGTTGCCGCTCGCCAGCAGCACCAGCCCGTAGACACCCATGCCGAGGATGGCGAACATGAACAGGTAGGTCGGGACCGCGAAGAACGTCCCGGACTCGCGTACGCCGCGCAGGTTCATCGCGGTGAGCAGCACGATCGCGATCGACGCGACCAGGACCTCGTGGCCGATCAGGCCGGGGATCGCACTGGCGGCGTACTGAGCGGCGTTGGAGATCGAGACCGCCACCGTCAGCACGTAGTCGACCAGCAGGGCGCTGGCCACGGTCACGCCCGCCTTACGCCCCAGGTTGACCGTCGCGACCTCGTAGTCGCCACCGCCGCTCGGATAGGCGTGCACCGTCTGCCGGTAGGAGGTGACCACGGTCAGCATCACCAGAGCGACGACCAGGCCGATCTTCCAGGACCAGGCATAGGCGGAGGCTCCCGCCACCGCCAGCATGATGAAGATCTCGTCGGGCGCGTAGGCCACCGAGGAGAGCGCGTCGCTGGCGAAAACCGGTAGCGCGATGCGCTTCGGCAGCAGCGTCTCGCCCAGCTGAGAGCTTCGAAGCTTGCGACCGATCAGGATCCGCTTGGAGACATCACCGACACCCACAACCGCAGACGCTACGGCACATCGCCGCTACCGCGCGCTTCCGGATCGCCACACGCACCCGAACACGCCAACTTCGAGGGCGTAGGCGACGCGCGGCCCCGGCGAGTGCAATCATGACACGGTGCACGTAGTGATCATGGGCTGTGGCCGCGTCGGCTCGACCCTGGCCAGGAGCCTCGAGGACCGCAACCACACGGTCTCGGTCATCGACCAGAACTCCGAGGCGTTCCGGCGGCTCGGGCCAGGGTTCAACGGTGACAAGGTCGCCGGGATGGGATTCGACCGCGAGGTCCTGCTCAAGGCCGGCATCAAGCGGGCCGAGGCGTTCGCGGCGGTCTCCAGCGGTGACAACTCCAACATCATCTCCGCCCGGGTGGCGCGCGAGGAGTTCGGCATCCAGCAGGTGGTCGCCCGCATCTACGACCCCGGCCGCGCGGAGGTCTACCAGCGTCTCGGGATCAGCACCGTGGCGACCGTGAAGTGGACCGCCGACCAGGTGCTCCGCCGGCTCCTTCCGGCCGGCGCCGAGCCCGACTTCCGCGACATGTCGGGCAACATCCGCATCGACCAGGTCATCATGCCCGAGTCCTGGGTCGGCCAGCGGACCATCAAGTTCCAGCGCCAGTCCAACAGCCGCATCGCCTGGATCGACCGGCTCGGTGAGGGCGTCCTCCCTGTCCTCGAGAGCGTGATCCAGGAGGGCGACGTGCTCCACATCGTCATGCGCGAGGAGAACACCGCGCAGGCGTACAAGACGATCAAGAACGGCCCCGAGGAAGACTGACGATGAGAGTTGCTATCGCCGGGGCCGGGGCCGTCGGCCGGTCCATCGCCCGTGAGCTGATCACCAACGGCCACGAGGTGCTCCTCATCGACAAGAACCCGGGCTCGATCAAGCCCGAGCGGGTCGCGGACGCGGAGTGGCTCCTCGCCGACGCGTGCGAGCTCTCCTCGCTCGAGGAGGCCAGGCTCGACAACTGCGACGTGGTGATCGCCGCGACCGGTGACGACAAGGCCAACCTGGTCTGCTCGCTGCTGGCCAAGACCGAGTTCGGCGTGCCCCGCACCGTGGGCCGGGTCAACCACCCCAACAACGAATGGCTCTTCACCGAGGCCTGGGGCGTCGACGTCAACGTCTCCACCCCGCGGATCATGTCCGCGCTGGTCGAGGAGGCCGTCACCGTCGGCGACCTGGTGCGCCTGTTCACCTTCCGGCAGGGCCAGGCCAACCTGGTCGAGATCACCCTGCCCGCCGACTCGCCCTACGTCGGCAAGCCCACCGGCCTGGTGCCGTTCCCGGAGAACTGCGCGCTGGTCACGCTGCTGCGGGACGGCCAGGTCTACGTACCCACTCCCGAGCAGCCGCTCGAGCAGGGCGACGAGCTCCTCTTCGTCGTGCCCACCGAGAAGGAGGACGAGCTCGAGCGTCTCCTGGCCCCCACGGGCCACGGCGGCTAGGGCTCGTACGCAGCAACCCCTCGATCTCGGCAGGACAACAGTTGGCTCGCTCTCCCCTCCTCCAGACGCTTCGTCCTGTCCGGGGAAGGCTGGTCGCCAGCCTGCTGCTGATGGTCGTCTCGACCGTCGCCGGGCTGGTGCCGCTGGTCGGGATCGTCGAGCTCGCCCGGATCCTGCTGCCTGCTGCCGACGGCTCACCTGTCGACGCCGACCTGGCCTGGGTCGTGGTCTGGGTGAGCGTGGCCGCGTTGCTGGTACGCCTCGCGACGGTGCTCGGCTCGTCGTGGCTCTCCCACCTCGCCGACCTCGACCTCTCCATCCACCTGCGGCGGCTGATGGTCGCCCGGCTCGGCCGGGTGCCGCTGGCGTGGTTCACCGAACGCAACTCCGGCACCGTCAAGAAGGCCGTGCAGGACGACGTCGCCGCGCTGCACCATCTCGTCGCCCACTCGGTCATGGAGCTCACCGCCGCGATCACGCTGCCCTCGGTCGTCGCCGTGTATCTCTTCGTCGTCTCCCCGCCGCTCGCTCTGGTCACGCTGGTCCCGCTCGCGCTCGGGCTGGTCGGGTTCCGGATCTCGATGCGGGGCGCCGCGGCTCTCTACCGCGACTACGACGCCGGGCTGGCCGAGCTCGCGGCGGCCACGGTCGAGAACACCGGCGGGATCGCGGAGATCAAGACGTTCGGCGCGACCGGACAGGCCCACCGGCGGCTGGCCGAGGTCGCCACCCGGTTCGGCGGGTTCAACCGGTCCTGGATGCGGCACTCCGCCCTGGGGATGCTGCTGATGGAGCTCGCGCTGACGCCGGCACTGACCCTGGTGCTCGTCCTCGGTGCCGGGGTCTGGATGCTGCGGGCCTCGTGGATCACGGGTCCTGACCTGGTCCCGTTCCTGGTCCTCGGACTGGCCATGACCGCACCTGTCACCGTCGCCGGCTACGCCGCCCGCGAGCTGCGCGAGGCGACCGAGGCGGCCCGGCGCATCCAGCGGCTGCTGGCCGAGCCCGAGCTGCCCGAGCCGGCCGTGGCCGCGGCCGCTCCCGCCATCTCACGCGTCGAGATCCAGGACGTCTCCTTCGCCTACTCCCCCGGCGCGCCGCCGGTGCTCCACGACATCGGCCTGGTCCTCGAGCCGGGGACGGTGACCGCGCTCGTGGGCCACTCCGGCTCGGGCAAGTCGACGCTGGCCAAGCTGCTGCCCCGCTTCGCCGACCCGACCGCCGGCCGGATCACCATCGCCGGAGTGGACCTTCGGGAGATGACCAGCGCCCAGCTCTACGAGCAGGTCTCCTTCGTCTTCCAGGACACCGGGCTGCTGCGTACCTCGATCCGGGACAACATCCGTCTCGCCCACCCACAGGCACCCGAGGAGGACGTACGCCGCGCGGCCGAGGCCGCGCAGATCGCCGACCGCATCGAGGAGCTCCCACGCGGCTACGACTCCGTGGTCGGTGAGGACGGCCAGCTCTCCGGTGGTGAGCGGCAGCGGGTCGCGATCGCCCGCGCGCTGCTGTCCGACACCCCGATCCTGGTGCTCGACGAGGCCACCGCGGCAGCCGATCCCGAGTCGGAGGCGCTCGTCCAGCGGGCCCTGTCCCGCCTCGTCGCCGGACGTACGCTGCTGGTGATCGCGCACCGGCTCTCCACGGTCACCGCGGCCGACCAGATCGTGGTCCTCGACGCGGGCCGGGTCGCCGAGCTCGGCACCCACGAGGAGCTCCTCGCCCGGGGCGGGCGCTACGCCCGGCTCTGGGCCGCCGACCAGCGCGCCCACCCGGTCGGAGGTCACGCATGATCGCCATCGTCCGCCTGCTCGCGGCTCTCGTGGACCTCCCCCACCGGCGCCAGCTCGCCCGTGTCGTCGCGATGTTCGTCACCACCGGCGTACTCCAGGGTCTGGCCTTCGCCTGTGTCGTGCCGGTCCTGGACGCCGCGCTGCGCCAGGACTGGGACGCCGCGACCACCTGGCTGGGTGTGCTTGCCGGACTCTTCGTGGCCCATCACGTGGCCCTGACCGTGGGCAACCTGGACGGCTACGACCTGGCCTGCGACCTGCTCGACATCACCCTTGCCCGGCTCGGTGACCACACCGTGCGGCTGCCGCTGGGCTGGTACGACCGGGACCGCACCGGGCAGCTCTCTCGGATGGCCTCCAAGGGCGCGACCGACATCGCCTCCGTGCCGGGACATCTGCTGCGGCCGTTGATCGCCGCCGTTGTCAGCCCGATCACCGTGGTCGTCGCGATGGCGTTCCTGGAGTGGCGCCTGGCGCTCGCGCTCCTCGTCGGCGTCGTCGCGGTGCTGGCCACCACCCGCCTCCTGGCGACGATCGTCGGCCGTGGCGAGGGCGCCTATGACGCCGCGATGGCGGAGGGATCCGCGCGCGTGGTCGAGTTCGCGCTCAACCAGCCGGCGCTGCGGGTGTTCGGACGCACCGTCCACGGCAACGAGCTCGTCGAGACCGCGCTGACGGAGCAGAAGCGGGCCTCACGACGGCTGCTGGTGACCGGGTTCGGCGGCCTGGGGATCCAGCTGCTCTCCATCCAGGCGCTGCTCACCTTGGTGATCGCGCTGACCGTCCACCTCAGTCTCGGCGGCACCCTCTCCCCGGCGACGGCGATCGGACTCCTCGTCCTCACGGTGCGGTTCGTGGAGTCGCTCATCGACTACGGCGAGCTCTCCAGCGCGCTGCGCATCGCCGAGGGCTCGTTGCGACGTGTCCTCGACGTGCTCGCGCTCTCGCCGCTTCCCGAGCCGGCCACGCCCGGCGAGCCCGCCGACAGCGGCATCGAGCTGCGCGGCGTGGGCTTCGGCTACGACGGCTCCACCCGGGTCCTCGACGACGTCTCCCTCACCGCTCCCCCGCGCTCGCTGACCGCCGTGGTGGGGCCCTCGGGGTCCGGGAAGAGCACCCTGCTGCGCCTGGTGGCCCGGTTCCACGACGTCACGGACGGCTCGGTGATGCTCGGTGGCGTCGACGTACGCGATCTCGGCACCGAGGCCCTGATGCGGCGCGTCTCGATCGTCTTCCAGGACGTCTACCTCTTCGAGGGCACCCTGCGCGAGAACGTGATGATGTCGCGCCCCGACGCCACCGACGACGAGCTGCGGGAAGCCGCTCGGCTGGCCCGCGTCGACGACATCGTCTCGCGGCTACCGCGTGGCTGGGAGACCCGGATCGGCGAGGCCGGCTCCACGCTCTCCGGCGGCGAGAAGCAGCGGGTCTCGATCGCGCGGGCGCTGCTCAAGGACGCACCCGTCGTCCTCCTCGACGAGGCCACCGCCGCCCTCGATGCCGAGAACGAGGCCGCGGTCCAGGAGGCGCTCACCGCGCTCTCCGCCGACCGGACCGTCATCGTGATCGCCCACCGGCTCCAGACCGTCGTCGCCGCCGACCAGATCGTCGTCCTCGACGGCGGCCGGATCGTCGAGCGGGGCTCCCACTCCGAGCTCCTGGCTCACGGTGGGCGCTACCTCGACTTCTGGCGCGAGCGTACGCAGGCCGAGGGCTGGCGGCTTCTTGCCGAGGAGTAGACGGAGAGCTGGCCGCCGGGCCGCCCCGAGAGCGACCCGGCGGCCAGCACACGCCCGACTCAGAAGGCGTCGGGGTGCAGGCCCTCCGCGATCGTCCGCACCGCGGTGACGTTGCCGAGCGTGCCCGGGAACGTGTCCGGGGTGCGTAGCGCGACGAAGCGGTCCTCCTTGACTGCGGTGACGTCGGGGAAGGTCTGGCGCAGGTACGTCTCGACCCGCTCGGCCTCGGCCTGTTCGCGGACGGCGAAGACGATGACGTCCGGGTTACGCGCGGCGATCTCCTCCGGTGAGACGACCGCGGAGAAGAACTGCTCGAAGAGCTTCTCCTCAGGGCTGAACACGTTCTCGCCGCCCGCGCGCTCGATCATGTCGTACTCAACCCCGGCTCCGATCGCGGAAAGCGTCTTGCCCTCGATGTAGAGCTGCGCGACGGTCGGCCGCGGCCGGTCCGCCACCGCCTTCTCGACCGCCTCGAGGTCACTGCGGGTCTCGGCGACCAGCTCGTCGGCGGCGGCCGAGACCCCGAGGATGCTCCCGAGCGCCTCCAGGTCGGTGAACAGGTCAGTGACCTCGCCCGTGGCGCGGCGCTCGGGGCAGCCGCCCGCGGCAACGTACGTCGTCACGCCGGCGTCGGTGAGCTGGTCGATGGTGGCGAAGCCCTGCTCGGCGGTGAACTCGTACTCGGTCGGGGCGACGACGGCGTCGGGCTGCACGTCGAGCAGTTGCTCGCGCGCCGGCGGCGCGTCCGTGCTCAGCTCCGGCACGTCGCTCGCCTTCGCGGCGACGTCCTCGGGGAGCTCGTGCATGGCGGTCTGCGCCTGGCCGACGAGCCGGTCGGCCACCCCGAGACGGACGAGCAGCTCGGTCTGGGCCGGGCTGAGCCCGACGATCCGCTCGGGCGCGGACTCGACCGTGACCTGGCGCCCGCAGTTCGCCACGGTCACCGGGTAGCCCTCTGTGGCCTCACCGGCAGCCGCCGCGTCGTCGGTGACACCGGTGCCGCCGCATCCGGTCGCGGCCAGGAGCATGAGCGCCGCGACCGGGACGGCGCGCAGCAGTGGGGTGGTGTTCATGTGTTCCTCTCTCGGGCCCGCGCGGACGTCCCGCGCAGGAGCAGGTGGGGGGTGCCGGCCTCCGGATCGGTGATCCGGCTGGCCTCGACACCGAAGACCTCACGCACCAGGTCCGGGGTGAGGATGTCGGCGGGCTCGCCGAGCGCGACGACGCGTCCGCGGTCGAGCACGGCGACGCGGTCGCAGTAGGCCAGCGCGAGGTCGAGCTCGTGCAGGGCGACCACGGTGGTGATCCCGAGCTCCGCGACGGTGTGCATCAGCTCGAACCGGTAGGAGACGTCGAGATGGTTGGTGGGCTCGTCGAGCAGCAGGAGCTCGGCCTCCTGCGCGATCGCCCGGGCGAGCAACGTACGCTGCCGCTCCCCGCCCGAGAGCCGGTGCACCGGCCGGTCGGCGAGCGCGGAGACGCCCGCCATCGTCATCGCCCGGTCCACGACCAGCCAGTCCGCGGCACTGTCGCGGCCGAGCACGCCGCGGTGCGGGGTACGTCCCAGCAGCACGCTCTCGGCGACGGTGAGCCCGAACTCGTCCGGCGGCTCCTGGGCCATCACCGCGACCCGGCGCGCGATCTCGCGACGGCCCATCGTGGCGACGTCGATGCCGTCGAGGTGGACCCGGCCCGAGGCCGGCCGCAGGGCACCGAAGCAGGCCCGTAGGAGCGTCGACTTGCCGCTGCCGTTCGCGCCCAGCAGGCCGAGCACCTCGCCCGGCTCGACCATGACCGACGCCGCGGTGACGACCTCGCGGCTGCCCCGGTTCAGGGTGAGGTCCAGCGTCTCGAGCCTCATCGCGCCATCCCCTGCTCGTCGGCGGCCCGGCCGCGCATCAGCCACAGGAAGAACGGCACCCCGATCAGCGCGGTGATGATGCCCAGCGGCACCTCGGCGGGCGCCGAGACCGTCCGGGCGATCAGGTCCGCGCCGCACAGGAACAGGGCGCCGCCGAGCACCGCCACCGGGACGATCCGTCGGTGGTCGGACCCGACCAGCACCCGGGCGATGTGCGGGACCACCAGGCCGACGAAGCCGATCCCGCCCGCGACCGAGACCACGGTGCCGGTGAGCAGCGCGGCGCAGAGCAGCAGTACCGACCGCAGTCGGTTGACCCGCACGCCCAGCGCGGTGGCCGTCTCGTCACCGACCTGCAGGGCGTTGACGGCGCGTCCGGTGGTGATCGAGACCACGAGCGCGACCGCGAGGGCGACCAGCGGCCCGACCAGGTCGGTCATCGTGGCGGCGGAGACGGAGCCCAGCAGGAAGAACATCACGCTGAACACGTTCTGTGCCTCGGTCGTGAGCGTGAGATAGCTCGTGATCGCGCTGAAGAAGGTGCCCAGCGCCACCCCGGTCAGTACCAGCCGCTGCGGGGCGATACTGCCGTTCTTGTACGCCACCGCGAACACCGCCGCGGTCGCGACCGCGGCGCCCAGGAACGCCGCGGTCCCGATCCAGGCGCCGACCGCCGTTGCGCCCAGGACCACGACGGAGACGGCGCCCACGCCCGCGCCAGAGGAGACGCCGATGATCGCCGGCTCGGCCAGCGGGTTGCGTACGACTGCCTGGATGAAGACCCCGGCCAGGCTCAGCGCCGCCCCGGCCAGCGCAGCCAGCAGGGCGCGGGGCAGCCGGAACTGCCACACCACCTGATCCTGGAGCGCCGTGTAGGTGCCGTCGCTCATCCACGGCATCCCGGGCAGCAGGTGCCCGGTGACCAGCCGGGCGGCATCGAGGGCGGTCAGGTCCACGGTGCCCGACGACGCGGACAGCGCGACGACCACGACCAGCGCGGCAGCGAGGCCGACGGTCAGCAGTCGGGCGCGCCATCGTCGCCGGGCGATGACGGCGGGGACCTGGCCGGAGGCTCGCGGTTTCGCTGCCGGTGCCTGGTCCGTGGTCACGGCGATGTCGGTGGGGGTCATCACGCTCCTGTGGGTTGGTGAGCTGAGTCGAGGGCGAAGTCGAGGACGGCGGCGGCGAAGTCGTGCACGGAGTCGAGGTGGTTGCCGCCATGGCCCATCCGCGGGCGGTGGCTGCGTACGACGTCGGCGCCGCGCGCCGTCAACAGCTCGGCGAGGCGGTCGGTGGGTGCGGCGCCGACGCGGGAGTCCTCCGCGAACGTGGTCAGCAGGAAGCGCGGCCAGCGGCGGCCCGGATACCGGTCCGCGCGGGCGAACGGCGAGTAGTCGTCCATCGCGGCCCGCACCGCGGCGTCGCCCGGGTCGCCGAACTCCTCGGTCCAGTGCCGCGCGCCGGGGTGCTCGGCGAAGCGGTGCGGGTCGAGCGGTGCGGCCGTGCAGGCGACCCCTGCGACGAGGCCTGGTTCGGCGAGCGCTGCGGAAACGGCGACCAGTCCGCCCAGCGAGGCCCCGGCGAGCACCAGCCGCTCCGGGCGGGTCAGACCGAGGCGTACCAGCTCGCGGGCGACGGTGACGGCGTCGGCGACCGTACGTGCCTTGCCCGCGCCCTGCCCGGCGCTGTGCCACGGTGTGCCGGTCCCGCCCCCACCACGCAACCGGGCGGACACGTGCAGCCCGCCGAGCTCGCACCAGGCGGCGACCGAGGGCTCGAACCGAGGCAGGTCGACGACTCCGAAGCCTCCGTAGACCTCGAGCAGGGTCGCGCTGCCCGGCTCTCCGGTCAGGACGAGCTCGATCTCGGCGCCGTCGTCCGCGGTCACGGTGATCAACCGCGACCGTCGGCCGTTGTTCGTCGAGTGCGCTGCCTCCTCGGCCGGCATCACCCGCGGTGCCCCGGCCGGCGACTCGATCCGCACCCAGGCGCGGTCCTGCGCCCAGGACAGGCCCGAGACGGTACGCACCTCCTCCTGCTCCGAGATCGCGACGGTCTCCGCCGGCGCGAGGAGCTCGCCATCGGCGGCGAGGCGGATCAGCACCGAGTGGCCGTCCCGGACCAGGTGGACCAGGCCGCCGCCGGGAAGGGCCTGGGCGTGCACGGGCACCCCTGGCAGGGTCTCCAGCCGGCATCGTGCCGGTGCTGCTCCGGGCACCCGGAAGGTCACCAGCTCCTCGCCGGTCACCGCCAGCAGCGTGTCGCCGGCGGCGGTGATGCTGCGGACCCGAGGAAGGGCGAGTACCTCCGCGCCGTCGGTGCCGACCAAACGGGTCCGCTCCCCGCCGGTCCGGGCGACGAGCACGCCGTCACCAACGCCGATCGGTGTCGCGCGCTCGCCGGCGGTGGTGTCGAACAGCGTCCGGGCCGGCTTCCCGGGCCGGACCCGCAGGCAGCGACCGGCGGCGTCGACGAGGACCAGACCCTCCTCGTCCCAGGCCATCCGCGCGTGCCTGACGGCCACCCCCTCGACCTCGGCCACCCCGTCGACCTCGGTCGCCTCGTCGGACGTCGTGTCCACGATGACGAGGCGACCGTTCTCGGAGCCGTCGTCGCTGATCTCGACGGCTACCAGGCGCCCGTCCGGCGACGGCGCAGCGCCCTGGATCCGAGCATCCGGGTCGAAGACGAGCCCGCCTTCCTCGTCCACCAGGACCGGCAGCAGGTCACCAGGGCGCCGCGAGAGTCGGAAAGGGCCCGCCGGCAGCCCTGGACGTCCCACCCGCTCGGCACGGCGCAGCGCGTCGTGCACTCTCGCGCGCGTCATCGGCCGACCCCGTCGACCTGTGACTCGGGCGCTCTGATGACGCCCAGGTGGCCTCCCTCGTCGAAGGGCGATCCCAGATCCAGGGTCGACTCGATGCCGGAGCCACGGACGAGATGGAGCTGGCCGTCGCCCCCGCGAGTGACCGCGGCGAGGTCGGCCGAGACCAGCGCGAGGGCGCGCCGCTGCGCGGACCTGTCGCCGACAGGGTCCCAGGGCGCGGCCCCAGGCTGCGGTGCGGCGCTCATCGACGGCAGCTCGACCTCGCTGAGCCGGCCGTCGGCGAGCATCGCCAGCCGGTCGCCGTCGGGGTGCACGATCGTCCAGGCGACCGTGCCCTCGAGCGCGTCCGGCCGGAACACCAGGCCGTCGCCGGTCCGGGTCACCTCGGCGGAGCCGTCCAGGCTCCAGCGCACCAGGTGGTTGGTCCAGGTGTGCCACTGCGCCGCGTCCTCATCGGCCCCACGGACGGCGGCGACGATCCCCGCGGCCGGGTCGAGACGGAGGAAGTAGGCCCGTCCCGGCACCGGCCACGGCCAGGTCTCGAGGCGCTCGGGCCGTCCCCCGGTGACCCGCAGGCGCTCGATGCCCGCCTCGGTGGACAGGTGGACCACGCCGGACCGATGGTCGACGACATCGCCGTGGCCGAGGTCTCCGGCGAGCTTCAGGCGTTCGCCGCGTACGACCGGGCAGTGCGGGCCGGCCCGGAGCAGGTCGCGCAGAGCGATGACCTCCGCCTCGCCCGGCTCGCGGTGCCGAAGCACGACCATGGGCTCGCCTGTTCCGGCATCCGGAACGACCACGACGCCGGGCTCGCCGGTGCGGACCCGCGCCCGCACGGCAGTGGCGCCGCTGGTGTCGGCGAGGTCCACGACCGTGACCAGGTCGCTCCACGGCTTCCATGAGGCGCCCAGACCGGTCGTGACCACGACGTAGCGTCCGGTCGGGTCGCAGGCGACGTGCTCGGCGGGGATCGCGATCGGCACTCTGCGGGCCTGACCTGCGCCGTCGAGCACCTCCAGCGTGCCGAGGGCGTCGTCGGCGAACACCGCCCGCGCGCCCCCAGAGGCGCCCGCCGGGAGCGTCAGGATGCCCGCGTGCTCGGCCAGCGTGGCGCTCGACCAGGGGCCGGGCAACGCACCGGGATCGAAGGTCCGCCAGCGGCCGGCGCGGTGGTCTGCGAGGACCAGTGTGGGGGTCATGGTCGGACACACTACTGGTATTGGGAATGATTCTCATATACGTTTTGCCGCTGTCCGCACCAGCGGGCCCCGGCGACGCCGGGTCGAAACGATCCGACAGAGGAGATTCCGATGAACAACGACATCGTGAGCGAGATCGAGGACACCGAGCAGCTGGCGCACCTTTCCGCCACGCACTCCAACGCGCTGGTCGAGAACCCCTTCGACTGATCGCCGACGGGTGAGCACTGAGTGCCGTTCGGGCGAGCTGGCCACCGCCTGATCGCGGGGGGGGGGGGGGGGGGTGCCCCCCCCCCCCCCCCCCCCCCCCCCCCCCCCCCCCCCCCCCCACCCAGACACCCAGAGTAAAAAACAAAAAAAGCCGCCACC
>NZ_JBHWLY010000031.1:0-67935 GCF_042730435.1 Nocardioides sp. NPDC059952
GGCCCCGGAGGGCGCGGCAGCCGCCTTGCGGTGCCTCGAGACCTGTCGGTCAGTGGGCCGCTTCGAAAGCCGCCCGGACGTCAGCCGGAATGCGACCGCGGTCGGGAACCGTGTAGCCGTTGGCCTTTCCCCACTCGCGCATGACCTTCGGGGTGGACCCGCCGGCCGCGGGGGCCTTCTTGGCGCTGCCACGACGGCCGCTCACCTTCTGGGCGTGACCCACGAAGAGCGCAAGAGAATCACGGAGCTTTGCCGCATTGGCGTCGCTGAGATCAATCTCGTAGGACGTGCCGTCCAGAGCGAAAGAAACCGTCTCCGCAGCTTCCGAGCCATCGATGTCATCCTCGAGGATGATCTGAACCTTCTTAGCCATGTTCCTACCTTCACTGCTCTTCACCCGGAAATGGGCCGATTATCGCCATCGCGGTTAAGCGAGATGCCCATAGCATTACATACGATCCGGATGAATCAACAGGTCGCCATACTGAAATGACTAACGAACGGCATTTCGCTGGAATATGAGTTCCAGTCCTTGCATCGTCAGCCACGGAGAATGCAACGAGAAACATTTACTCTCGTCGAGAACGAAGTCCGCCAGATAGCCGGTCGCAATCACTGTCACTTCGTCGGCGGAGACACCCAGCTCGGCGATGATCCGAGCGACCAGACCCTCGACCTGCGCCGCGACTCCGTAGACCATTCCGGACTGCAGCGCCTCGACCGTGTTCTTGGCGATCACCGACCGCGGGCGAGCGAGCTCGACCTTGCGCAGCTGCGCACCACGCCGTCCCAGAGCCTCCAGCGACAGCTCGATCCCAGGCAGGATCGCGCCACCGACGTACTGCCCGGCGGCGTTGACCACGTCGAAGGTCGTCGCCGTGCCACGGAAGTCGACCACGATCGCCGGGCCACCGTGGAGCGCCACGGCCGCGACGGCGTTGGCGATCCGGTCGGTGCCGACCTCGCGCGGGTTGTCCATGAGGATCGGGATGCCGGAGCGTACGCCCGGCTCGACCACGACGCTCTCGACCGAGTCGAGATGGCGGGTGATCATCTCGCGCCACTCGTGCAGGACCGAGGGCACCGTCGCGCACACGACCACGCCGTCCACGCTCGCCACCAACTCATCGCCCATGGTCCCCCGCAGCAGCGCCCACCATTCGTCGGCCGTGCGGTGCTCGAGCGTGGAGACCTTCCAGTCCGCGGACACCACGCCATCGGCGATCAGCCCGAGACCCGTGTGGCTGTTGCCGATGTTGACAGCGAGGAGAGCCACCGTCGGTCAGCCCTCGGACAGGTCGAAGCCGATGTCGAAGACCTTCACCGAGTGGGTCAGCGCACCGACGGAGAGATAGTCGACACCGGTCTCGGCGACCTCGCGAGCCCGGTCGAGGGTCAGTCCACCGGATGCCTCGAGCACCGCACGTCCGGCGGTGATCTCGACGGCCTCCTTCATCGTCGCGGTCGACATGTTGTCGAGCATGATCCGGCCGCAGCCGGCGTCGAGAAGGGCCTTGAGCTCGTCGAGGGTGGTGACCTCGACCTCGATCGGCACGTCCGGGTAGGCGAACTTCACGGCCTCGTAGGCCTGCACCGCGCCACCGGCGGCGACGATGTGGTTGTCCTTGACCAGCGCCATGTCGGACAGCGACATCCGGTGGTTGGCACCGCCGCCGCAGCGCACGGCGTACTTCTCCAGGGACCTGAACCCCGGGAGGGTCTTGCGGGTGTCGAGGACCTGCGCGCCGGTGCCCTCCAGGGCCTCGGTCCAAGCCGCGACACCGGTGGCGACACCGGAGAGGTGGGAGGCGTAGTTGAGCGCCGTACGCTCCGCCGTCAGCAGCCCGCGGGTCGGCCCGGCGATCCGCATGATGACGTCCCCCGCCTTCACCTGGGAGCCGTCCTTGACGCGGTCGGTCACCGTGACCGAGTCACCCATGACGTACGCGAAGACGAGCTCGGCCACGCCGAGGCCGGCCACGACGCCGTCCTCCCGAGCGGCGAAGACGCCGATCCCGGTCGAGTCGGGGGCGATGGTCGCCACCGAGGTGACGTCCTCGCTGGGCATCTCACCGGGAGCGGACGTGGGCAGGTCCTCGTCGAGAGCGAGCTCTACGGCGTCGTAGACCTCGCCGGCGTCCAGGCCGGCCTTGGTCAGCTCGTCGCGCAGAGACTGCGGGATCTCGTCGAAGGGCACGCGTCGGATGGTCATCAGGCTCCTGCCATGGTTGAGGGGTCGGTCGCGGGCGTCGGGGTGAACGCGGCAACAGTCTCGCCGTCCCGGAGCCGTACGTCGAAGTGGCCGGCGAACCCGGCGTCGTCACGCTCGGCGAAGTCCTCGCGCCAGTGGGACCCGCGGGTCTCCTCTCGCAGCAGCGCCGACTTCGCGAGCGCGAGCGAGACGGTCAGCAGGTTGGTCGCCTCCCAGGCGGCCGGGTCGATCTCGGTCGCCGGGGTGTCACCGAGCTGCTCGAGCTCGTCGATCGCCTCGGCGAGGCCGGTCGCGTTGCGGAGGACTCCGACCTTGGTCGTCATCGTCTCCTGCAGCTGCTTGAGCGCCGCGCCAGGGACGAGCGGGCGCCCGGCGCCGAGGCCGGGGGCGGGATCCTCCAGCTGACGCAGCTCGCCGGGCAGGACCTCCGCGATCCGGCGCGAGAAGACCAGCCCCTCGAGCAGCGAGTTGGAGGCGAGCCGGTTGGCGCCGTGGACACCGCTGCAGGCGACCTCGCCGGTGGCGTAGAGGCCGGGCACGTCCGAACGGCCCCACAGGTCGGTGCGTACGCCGCCCGAGGCGTAGTGGCACGCCGGGGCGACGGGGATCAGGTCGACGGAGGGGTCGACGCCGTGCCGCTCGCAGGAGGCGAGGATGTTGGGGAACCGCTTCTCCCAGAACTCGCGACCGAGGTGGCGGGCGTCGAGCCACATGTTGGGGTGGCCGGTATCGAGCATCCGCTTCATGATCGCCTTGGAGACGATGTCGCGCGGAGCCAGGTCGCGGAGCTCGTGCACGCCCTCCATGAGCCGGTTGCCGTCCCAGTCCACCAGGAAGGCGCCCTCGCCGCGTACGGCCTCGGAGATCAGCGGCTGCTGGCCGCGGGAGTCCTCACCGAGGTACATCACCGTGGGGTGGAACTGGACGAACTCCAGATCGCGCAGCGTCGCACCGGCTCGCAGCGCGATCGCCATCCCGTCGGCGGTGGCGACGGCGGGGTTGGTGGTCTGGGAGAAGACCTGGCCGAGCCCGCCGGAAGCCAGGACGACAGCCCTCGTACGCACGATCCCGACGCCGTCGGCATCGCCCTCGCCCATCACATGGATGGTCAGGCCCGCCACGCCGCCGTCGGCAGCCGTCAGCAGGTCGACGACCATGGCGTGCTCGAAGACCAGGATCTCGGGAGCCCGTCGGACGGCCTCCATCAGCGCCCGCTGGATCTCGGCGCCGGTCGCGTCGCCGTCGGCGTGCGCGATCCGGTCGCGGCGGTGGCCGCCCTCGCGGGTGAGCGACAGGTTGCCGTCCGGGTCCTTGTCGAAGTCGGCGCCCCACTCGATCAGCTCACGGACCGCTTCGGCGCCCTCGCCGACCAGGACGCGTACGGCCTCCAGGTCGCACGCCCCGGCGCCTGCCACGAGCGTGTCGACCTCGTGCTGAGCCGGGGTGTCGCCCTCGCCGAGAGCCGCAGCGATGCCGCCCTGGGCCCATTGCGTCGAACCGGCCTTGAGCTCGTCCTTGGTGACGACGGCGACCCGCTCGACCTGGTCCTTCAGCCGCAGTGCCGCGGTCAGCCCGGCGATCCCCGAGCCCACCACGATCACGTCCGCCCACTCGGTCCAGCCCGGATCGCGGGCGGACAGGAGCTCGATGTTCATGCCCGCACGCTACTGCGTGAGAACGAGCGGTCCACGCATCTGGTCGGTTCCTGGAACCGGCTCGCTCCGGTCGGAGCCGAGCGCGACGATGTGGTTGGCCCCGTCGACGTGGACGACGTGCGGCTCGAAGGCCTTCGCCTCCTCGGTGGTCATCTGCGCGTACGCGATGAGGATGACCAGGTCACCGGGGTGGACCAGGTGGGCGGCAGCGCCGTTGATCCCGAGGACACCCGAACCCCGCTCGCCCGCGATCGTGTAGGTCTCCAGGCGGGCACCGTTGGTGATGTCGACGATGGAGACCAGCTCGCCCGGGAGGATGTCCGCGGCGTCGAGGAGGTCGGCGTCGACGGTGACCGAGCCGACGTAGTGGAGGTCTGCCTGGGTGACCGTGGCGCGGTGGATCTTGCCGGTCATCATGGTGCGCAGACGAGTCATCGGGATGCTCCGATCGTGAGGCTCATGTTGTCGATGAGTCGGGTCGTGCCGACCCGGGCGGCGATGAGGATCCGGGCTTCGGTGGCCGGCTCAGGGTGGGTGGACAGCTCCGCGAGCGCGGGGTCGGTGACCACGAGGTAGTCCACGTCGACCCCCTTCGCCTGGCGCAGCTCGGTGCGGGCCGCCTGGAGAGCGGCCTCGACACCGTCGGCGGCCTCGCGCTGCGCGGCGTAGAGCGCCCGCGACAGCGTCGTCGCCTCCTCCCGCTGCTCGGGCGAGAGGTAGCGGTTGCGCGAGGAGAGGGCCAGGCCGTCGGCTTCGCGCTGCGTAGGTGCGCCGACGACGTCGACCCCGAGGCACAGGTCGGCCGACATCCGGCGGATCAGTGTGAGCTGCTGGTAGTCCTTCTCGCCGAAGACGGCGACATCGGGCTTGACCAGTCCGAACAGCTTCGCGACGACGGTGAGCACACCGCCGAAGTGGCCCGGCCGGGTCTTGCCCTCGAGCACGTCGGCGAGCGGCCCGGGAGCCACGGTCACCTGCGGCAGCCCGCCTGGGTAGACCTCGTCCACCGACGGCGCGAAGACGACGTCGACGCCCTCCCGTTCGCAGACCTCCAGGTCCGCCTCGAGCGTGCGCGGGTAGCGGTCGAGGTCCTCCCCGGCGCCGAACTGCAGCGGGTTGACGAAGATCGACACGACGACGGGACCGCCGCCGACCCGCTCACGGGCGACGCGCATCAGCGACGCGTGTCCCTCGTGCAGCGCGCCCATCGTCGGCACGAACCCGACGCTCGCGCCTTCACGGCGGGCGGAGTCGAGGAGCTTCGCAAGCTCCTCGCGAGTGGAAGCGAGAACGGTCATCACTGGTTCCAGAGGTGGGCGGGACGCGGGAGCGGCTGCACGGCAGCCCTGTCCGCGTCGTCGAGCAGGTTCTTGATCTTGAGCGCCCGGATGGGCAGCAGCCGTCCGTCCGAGACGGCTCGGTCGAGCGTGGCCCGCGCCATGGAGACGTACGACGCCAGGGTCTGCGGAGCGTTGGTGCGGATGTCGTCGAGGTGGGCGGCCACCGTGCCGGCGTCGCCGCGGACGATCGGGCCGGTCAACGCGGCGTCGCCGTGGTCGAGGGCGTTGTCGAGCGCGGCCGTCAGCAGGGGACGCAGGGTGCCCGCGGGGTCGGTGGCGCCGGCGGCGGCGAGGATCTCCATCGCCTCGGAGACCAGGGTGACCAGGTGGTTCGCGCCGTGGGCGAGCCCGGCGTGGTAGAGCGTCCGCATCTCCTCGGGCACCCACATCGGCTTCCCGCCGAGGTCGAGCACCAGCGACTCGGCGAAGGCGCGGTCGGCGGGCGTGGCGGCGGTCAGGCCGAAGACGCAGCCGGAGAGCCGGGCGAGGTCGACCGAGGTGCCCGAGAAGGTCATCGCCGGGTGGACGGCCATCACGTGGGCGCCGATCGCGGCGGCCGGCTCGAGGATCGCCAGGCCGTGGCGGCCGGAGGTGTGCGCGACGTACATCCCGGGCCGGATCGCGCCGGCGTCGGTCATCGTCTTGACGACGTTGCCGAGCATGTCGTCGGGGACGGTGAGCAGAAGGAGGTCGCACGCGCGAGCGACAGCTGTCGGCTTCTCGACCGGGACACCCGGGAGAAGCGCGGCGATGCGTGCGCGAGAGGCGTCGGACTCGCCGGCGACCGCGACGATCTGATGACCTCCTGCCGAAGCGGAGCCCGAGGCGATCGACGGAGTGCGAAGCGCTGCTGCCAGGACGGCCCCGACGCGACCCGCGCCGACGACGCCCACCCTGAGTGGGTTCATGGTTGTAGACCTTTCGTTCCAGTCCCTCCGACCACTCCCCCGTGTGAGCGGAGCCGGGATGGGTACCAGACGTTGTGCCTGCCTGCTCAGCCACCGTGACCGAGCCGAAACAACCGTACGCCGCCCGTCACCCATCCGAAACATCAAGATCACGTGACTGCCATCACATCAACGCGACCCCGGTCACGGACCACACGCTGAGCCAACGGCTGGGTATCACCTCGCCCCCAGCATTGGAGTCCCCGGTGCGGGGCGTGGAACAATCCACCCCTCCTCGTCATCTACCAAAGGGTCTGAGTTCAGTGCTTCGTAACGTTGCCGTGCTGCTTGCCGGCGGTGTGGGCTCCCGCGTGGGTCTCGACATCCCGAAGCAGCTCATCAAGATCGCCGGGATGCCGATCATGGAGCACACCCTCGGCGTGCTCGACCGCCACCCGCAGATCGACGAGATCATCATCCTGATGGCCCCCGGCCACCTCGACGCCGTGCACGCGATGACCCGCGACGGCCGCTACCCGAAGGTCTCCAAGATCCTCGAGGGCGCCGACACCCGCAACGAGACGACCAAGCGCGCCCTGGCCGCCCTCCCCGAGGGCGAGGACTGCAACGTGCTCCTCCACGACGCCGTACGTCCGCTGCTCAGCGAGGACGTGATCACCGACTGCTTCAAGGCGCTGGTGACCTACCAGGCCGTCGATGTCGCCATCCCGTCCGCGGACACGATCATCGAGCTCAACGACGACAACACCATCTCGCAGATCCCGGACCGCTCGCGGCTGCGACGCGGCCAGACCCCGCAGGCCTTCCTCGCCTCGACCCTGAAGCGGGCCTACGAGATCGCCGACCAGGACCCGGAGTTCAGGGCGACCGACGACTGCAGCGTCGTGCTGAAGTACCTGCCCGACACCAAGATCTGGGTGGTCGACGGTCACGAGCAGAACATGAAGGTCACCGAGCCGATCGACGTCTACATCGCCGACAAGCTCTTCCAGCTCACCGCTCACCAGCAGTTCCCGCAGAAGACCGAGGACGACTACCGGGCCGCCCTCGAGGGCAAGAACATGGTCGTCTTCGGCGGCAGCTACGGCATCGGGGCCGACATCGCGGAGCTGGCAGAGTCCTACGGCGCCAACGTCGCCTCCTACAGCCGCTCGGCCACCAGCACCGACGTCTCGAAGCGGGCCGACATCGTCGCCGCGGCCGCCGACGCCGGCAAGCGCTTCGGCTCGATCGACTTCGTGGTCAACACGGCCGGTGTGCTGCCGCGCGGCGAGCTCGCCACCGTCTCGGAGGAGACGATCTACAGCGCGACCGAGATCAACTACATCGCGCCGGTCCTGATCGCCCAGGAGTTCTTCCCCTACCTCGCCCGGGCGAAGGGCTCGCTGCTCTTCTTCACCTCGAGCTCCTACACCCGCGGTCGCCGCGGCTACGCGCTCTACTCCTCCGCGAAGGCGGCCACGGTCAACCTGACCCAGGCCCTCGCCGACGAGTGGGCCGACCAGGGCGTACGCGTCAACGCGATCAACCCCGAGCGCACCGGCACGCCGATGCGCACCAAGGCGTTCGGCCAGGAGCCGTCCCACACGCTCCTGGAGTCGAAGGCGGTCGCGCGGGCGTCACTCGACACCCTGATCGCGTCGAGCACCGGCCACGTCATCGACCTGCGCCGCATCGATCCGATCCAGGAGGCCCTGGACGCCGCGGCGGGGAACTGACCCGATGACCAGCGCTCCCACGGTTTCCGAGGACACGGCCCCCGCCCCCGCACCCGCGCCCGAGCCCGCGCCGAAGAAGGCCATACGCCGCTCCCGGCTCGGCGCGCTCGACGCGCTCCGCTTCATCGCGGCAGCGGTCGTCGTGGGCTACCACCTCACCGGCATCGCGACCCCTTACTGGGGCATCGACCCCCGGGAGGTCTTCCCGACCCTCAACCACGTCACCCGCTACGGCTACCTCGGCGTGGAGCTCTTCTTCATCATCAGCGGCTTCGTGATCCTGATGACCGCGTGGGGTCGCGACCTGCCCCGGTTCGTCTCCTCCCGGGTCGCCCGGCTGTTCCCGGCCTACTGGGTCGCGGTGATCATCACGCTGATCCTCCAGGCCTACTGGAAGGGCGGCCGCGACCAGGGATTCGTGGGCGGCCTCATCAACATGACGATGACCCAGGACGGCTGGAACGTACTCAGCGCCCAGGGTGCCTTCTGGACGCTCTGGATCGAGCTCAAGTTCTACCTGCTGATCGGGGTCTTCCTGCTCGTCGGGATCACCAAGCAGCGGGTGATCGCGGTCGTGTTCTTGTGGCCGCTGCTGGCCCAGATCGCCCGGGCGACCGACTCCGGCATGCTCAACTCGCTCCTGTTCGCCGAGTACGCCCCGTTCTTCGCGATGGGCATGGCGCTGTTCCTCATCTACCGGTTCGGCAACTCGTTCATCGCCTGGCTCGCGGTGGCCTACAACGTGATCCTGGGCATCCGCCAGGCGACCGAGTACGCCGACCGCGCCACGGAGCTCGTCGGCGCCACCGTGTCGCCGGTGGTCACCGGCTGGGCGATCGTGGGGTTCGCGGCGCTCGTCTGGCTGGTCTCGGCCGGTCCGCTGGGTCGGGTGGAGGCGCGTTTCCTGACGACGCTCGGGGCGCTGACCTACCCGCTCTACCTGATCCACGCGCAGTTCGCGTTCTGGATCATCGACGAGTTCCACGGCCGCTACGACGAGTACGTCGTCCTGGCCGCTGCCGTCTCGACCGCCCTCGTCCTGGCCATCGCGCTGCACTATCTCATCGAGCGCCGCCTTCACGACCCGGTGCGCGACGCCGTCTTGCGTGGTTTACGGGAGACTCCGCTTCCGGGGCGCTAATGTCGCTCCATGTGGCCCAGAGGCCGGCAGGATCGCGGCAGAGCGGTTCAGCCCCGGCACATCAATCCATCCCGCGTACGTCTCCGTCAGGAGATGGCGCGCTTCGCCAAGGGCACCAAGCGCGGCATGCGTGTGCTCGACGCCGGTGCGGGCCGCTCGCCCTACCGGAAGCTGTTCAAGCACGCCCGCTACGAGGCCGCTGACTTCGCCCAGCTGAGCTCGGCGTACGCCCCGCTGGACTACGTCTGCGACATCACCGACATCCCGGTCGATGACGGCAGCTTCGACCGGGTGATCTGCAACCAGGTCCTCGAGCACGTGCCCGAGCCGGAGAAGGCCATCGGCGAGCTCTACCGCGTGCTCAAGCCGGGCGGGCGGATCTTCCTCTCCGCGCCCCTCTTCTTCGCCGAGCACCAGAAGCCCTACGACTTCTTCCGCTACACCCAGTTCTCGCTGCGGAAGATGTTCGAGGAGGCCGGCTTCGAGATCGCCCGGATGAACTGGCTCGAGGGCTACTTCGGGACGGTCGCCTACAGCTACCAGATGATGGCGAAGAACCTCCCCGCAGGCGTTGATGAGCTCCGCGGGCGAGGCCTGCGCTGGAAGCTCGCCTACGTCGCCCCGATCGTGCTCCTCAACCGGAAGCTCGCGGTCCGGCTCAGCCGCCTCTACGCGCGGCTGGAGGTCTCCGGCCGTCGCCTCGAGCGAGGGATGCCGAAGAACTACGTCGTGGTCGCACGCAAGCCGGCCGACGACACGCGGCCCGTGACGAAGCGGCCCGAGGCCGAGACGAGGGCCGCGCACACCACCGCGGAGCTCCAGGCCGAGGTCGAGAGGCTGAGGACGGAGACCGTACGCACCCGGGAGTCCGTACGCGACCCACTGGTCGACCTCACGCTCCCCGACGAGGTCCGCACCGTCCTCGACGCGGTCCGCGCCGAGCACCTCACCTACCTCAAGCCCGAGAACCTGCAGGTGCTCGCCCGCCAGGTGCTGGACGCCGACATCCAGGATCGGCCGGGCCTGATCATCGAGACCGGAGCCGCGCTGGGCGGCTCCGCGATCGTGATGGCGGCGGCGAAGGACCCGAAGCGGCCGATGCGGGTCTATGACGTCTTCGGGATGATCCCGGAGCCCTCCGAGCGCGACGGTGAGGACGTGCACGAGCGCTATCGGAAGATCGTCAGCGGCACCTCGAAGGGGATCGGCGGCGAGACCTACTACGGCTACCGCGACAACCTCTACGACGAGGTGGGCGACTCATTCACCAGGCACGGGATCGACCCGGCACAGCACAACGTCGAGCTGGTGCAGGGCCTGTTCCAGGACACCCTGAAGATCGACGAACCGGTCGCCTTCGCCCACCTGGACGGCGACTGGTACGAGTCGACGATGACCTGCCTCGAGCGGATCGCCCCTCACCTGGTCGCGGGTGGACGGATCGTGCTCGACGACTACTTCCACTACAGCGGGTGCCGCGACGCGGTCGACGAGTACTTCAAGGACCGTCCCGGTTTCCGGCTGGAGCGGCGTACGAAGCTCCACGTCGTCCGCACGGGCGGATCCTGACGACCGCCGGTCAGCGCCGCTGCAGGTGAAGCACGTCGTTCGGACCGAACGACACCTCGAAGTTCGGACGGACCTCGCGGGGCCGGCCGAGCCTGGTCTGCCAGTTCCAGTTGTGGACGGTGAACCGGAGCCGCAGGTCCAGGTTGCGCGCGTCCTCGGAGAACTCCTCGAAGACCTCCGCGAGGTCGAACCTGGAGGCGAGCCGGAACTCGCCCCGGCCACCGGGCGAGACGTCGAGCGGCAGCGCGGCCACCTCGCCGGTCTCGTTGCAGACGGCGTCGAGGGTGACGATGCGGTCGGCCATCACGCCCTTCGGCCACTCGCCCATCACGGTGAGCGTCGCGTCGAAGCGGAGCGTACGAGAGTCACGGAAGGCGGCCGAGCTCGCCTGGGTGCGACCCAGCCGGCCGGCCGGACCCGGCAGTCGGGTCGCGACGCCCTCGGGCATCGGGCGTGCCCAGCCGAGGGCGTGCACGTCGAGCCGGGCGCGTGCCTTCTCGATCCGGCCCGGCCGCTGCGCGACCGCACCCTCGAAGGCGACCCGCCAGTCCTCGAGGAACGCGCGCCAGTCGTGCTTGCTCGCCTTCTCCAGCGCCTTGCGGGACATCTCGGCCACCTTCGCGGGGGCGTCGATCATCTGGATGCAGCGCTCGGCGACCGCGTCGATGTCCTCGGCCTCGACGATGAAGCCGTCGACACCGTCGGAGATCTGCTCGCGCGGACCGTAGTTGATGTCGTAGCTGATCACGGGGCAGCCGAAGGAGAGCGACTCGAGGGTGGCGAGCGGGTAGCCCTCGTTGACGCTGGTCATGATGAAGCCGGTGGCGTGCAGCAGCGCTTCCTTGGCTCGTGGGTCGTGACCCATGAGCTGGACGTTCTTGCCGACGTCGAGGGTCTCGATCAGGTCCGCGAGCGGCTTGTAGAGCTTGCCGTCACCGTAGATCTGGAACTTGGCCTCGGGCCGCTTCTCGATCACCTTCGCGAAAGCCTTGATGGCGTGCTCGAGGCGCTTCTGCGGCTCGAGCCGCGCGACGGTCACGAACGTCGCCGGCTCGCGCTCGGGCATCGTCTCGGGCAGCTCCGGCAGCTCGACCGGGTTGGGCACGACGAACCGGTGCGAGGTCGAGCCGTATCGCATCGCGAGGTGCTCGGACTGACGATGGGTCAGGTTCACCAGGGCGTCGTACTCGTGGATGTTGTCGAGCAGCGGCGCGTACTTGCCGGAGAGCTGGGAGTTCCAGCGGCGCTCCCTCACGACATGGTTGTTGTGCATGAGGTGGAGGAAGTAGAAGCGGTCGTCCTGGCGGGGCATGACGTCGCGCAGCGCGAACCGGGAGTCGGTCACGAAGAAGACCCGCTCGGCGTCGCCGGCGAGGATCTCGAGCCAGTGCCACAGCCAGCCGCCCACGGTCTCCCACGACCGGATCGGCAGCCCCTCGGCGTCGGTGAGGATGTAGGGCACCCGGGACGCGGCCGGGGCACCCGGACCCGGCGCCCGCAGGTAGATCGACCCGTCGGCGCGGCGGTAGTCGCGCGCCAGGTCCTTCCCGGACTGCGAGTGGGCCGTGTAGTAGACGGTGCCGTCGGGGTGGAGCACGTCCGAGGTGGTCGTGCCGGCGACCTCGGCCAGCCGGCCCCCGAGCGCGGCCACGGACTCGTCCGGCGCGTCGGTCGGGGTGTTGTGGCGGTACCACTCGTAGAGGTTGAGGAGGTCCATGCCCTCGACCAGCTGACCCGAGTCGCGCAGCACCTGGCGCACCTCGTCGTAGACGGGCTTCGACTCGGTCGTCAGCAGGGTCGTCGGGATCCCGGTGTGCTGGGTGATCAGGCGGTTGCGCATGATCATCGCCCGCGTCTGTCCACCGAACTTGGTCGCGATCTCGTTGCACATCGTGAGGTAGCGGCCCTCGGGGAACGCGACCTGCTCGTGGGGGTTGGGGATCGGCATGCGCAGAGATTAGTCGGCGTCTTTGGGGATTGCCGATTCTTCGGGCAGGATATCCGGCCTGGATCATAGGGGGAAACGTGTGAACGGACCGCGAACATCGCGGCTCCGCCCGACGACACTGCGTCGAACCATCAATGAAGGAGTCCCATGGCCAGCCCAGCTCGACGACTCGCTCGCCAGCTGCTTCCCGAGCGCCTGCGTCAGAGCCTGACCGCTCGCGTCCCGTCCATCTCGGAGGGCGCACCGCAGGCGGACGTGGCCGGCAAGCCGGCGCCGATCTCCATCGAGGTCGAGCCGCTCGTCGTCGCTGCTGACCTCGACGGCGCCGTCAACGCCGCCGGTGGCGGCTTCTACGAGCGCGCCTGGGCCCTCTTCCAGGGCATCCCGGTCGAGCAGTGGGCCGCCAAGGCCGCCGACGAGTACGTCATGTCCGGCCTCCACGTCGACCCCGACGCCACCCGCGCGACCCTGCGCGACCTCGCCGAGTCCGGCGCTGCGTACGTCCCGGGGCGCGCCTGGCTCGCGATGACCAGCCGCGTCTTCGGCTTCGGCGACCAGGAGCTGGCCCGCAGCCTCTACGCCCGGCTCGACGAGGCCGTCGGCGACGGCACCAACGGCGACACCAAGTGGGTCGTCGAGAGCCGTGACTGGCTGCGCTCGTGGGTGGCGGCCGACAACAACGAGCCCGACGCCCCGGCCGCGCCGGAGGGCACCGTCTCCTACGCCGTCGTCGACTACGGGCACCCGGGCCGTTCCCGTGCCTCGGCCAACATCGGCGACCACGTCCAGACCGTCGCCTCGCTCGGTCACGTGGTGCGCCACAAGGACCTCGAGTTCACCGGCGAGTCCGAGCTCGACGACCTGGCCAACCGGCTGCGCGAGCGGGTCCGCCCCGAGCGCGTCCGCGAGGGCCTGTCCGCCAAGGTCCAGCTGATGACCCTGCAGCGTGACGCGTCGATGTACCAGCCCGTCCCGAAGGACACCTGGATGCTCGGCTTCGGGTGGTACATGCACCCGATCTTCGAGATGCGCTACGGGATGCCGTTCCACAAGAACCTGCGCCCGATCTTCGTCTCGTTCCACTGCAGCACCCGCGCCATGATGACCGACGAGACGATCGAGTACCTCAAGAAGTACGCCCCGATCGGCTGCCGCGACTGGACGACCGTCGACATCCTGCTCTCCGTCGGTGTGCCCGCCTTCTTCTCCGGCTGCCTCACCACCACGGTCTCGACCGTCTTCCCCGACGCGGACGAGCTGCCCGGTCCCGACGCCCCGATCGGCTACGTCGACGTCTTCGACGGCAGCATCCCCGAAGGCGCCCCGACCTACGCCCAGGGCGGCCTCGACGAGGTCCGCTTCCGGCCGTTCGTGCAGAACATCGACGACGCGATCACGATGCTCGAGGGCTACCGTCGCGACCACCACACGCTGGTCACCAGCCGCCTGCACTGCTACCTGCCCGGTCGCAGCATCGGCATCGACATCGACTTCCGCCCGAAGAACCTCTCCGACCCGCGCTTCGCCGGGCTCAACCCGCTCACGCCGGACGAGTTCGACGGCATCCGCGAGGGCATGAACGACCGGCTCGAGACGATCCTCACCAAGATCTTCTCCGGCGCCAGCGTCGAGGAGGTCTACACGCAGTGGCGCGAGATGAACGCCGCCGACGTCGAGATCGCGCGTGAGCGCCGGGCCGGTGCCCGCAAGGTGGGCGAGCTGGTCAGCTCGATCGCCGAGGACGTACGCAGCAACCCGGTCAGCACTCCGGAGCAGGTCCCGGCCGACGCGATCCACGTCGCCGTCTCGGCCCGCCCGAAGCAGCGCCCCAAGCTGCGCCGGCTGATCAAGTCCATCGCCGCCTACTCGTCCCGTCCGGTCCACCTGTGGGTCCACACCGGCGGCACCGACCTGCGGCTCGACGAGCTCGCCCGGCCGGGGATCACGCTCAGCGCGCTGGACGTGTCGGGCTTCGACGGCATCAAGCAGCCCGACGGCAGCACGCTCCCGATCGGCCAGGTCGAGCGGCTCGTGGTCGCCGACCTGCTGCCCGACGTCGACAAGCTCGTCGTCCTCCCGGTCTCCGCGGTGCTGACCGAGGACATCGCCGGGCTGGCCGACACCGACCTGCAGGGCAACCTGCTGGCTGCCGCCGACGTCGTCGGCACCCGTGCGGTCAGCGGTTTCCAGCAGATCCACGCCGCCGCCAACAAGCAGGCCGAGCGCACCACCGAGGCGGCCGACCTGCGTCGTGACGGCCACCAGCGGCACGCCTTCGACTTCGACGCCTTCGACACCGACGTGCTCGTGCTCGACGCCGCTCAGTGGCGTGCGAAGGACCTGCTCACCTCGCTGGCGCCCTATGTCGAGACGTACGGGATGACCTACCGCAGCGTGGTCCTCCTCGAGGTCGGCCCGCACCGCGCGATCCTGCCGGAGCGCTGGAACGCGATCCCCGAGAAGACCTCGGTGGCCAAGCCGGCTCTCGCCCGGTTGCCGTGATCCTGGGCTGAGCCCGTAGAACGCAGATGGCGCGGTCCCCGCAAGGGGACCGCGCCATCGTCGCGTCTGGGGCCTCAGGGCTTGTCGAAGAACCGCTCCACGACCCGCTCGGTGGCCTTCCCGTCCTGGGTGTACTGGTACTTGGCGTTGAACTCCGCGATCCGGTCACGGTGCTCCGCCTCGAGCCGATCCAGGTCGGACAGGGCCGCGACGACCTCCTCGGCGGTGTCGAGCATCGGCCCGGGGGCGGTGTCGGCGTAGTCGTAGAGGAAGCCGCGGATGCCGCCGGTGTAGTCGGACAGGTCCGGCACCAGGAACACCATCGGCCGCCCGGTGAGGGCGAAGTCGAAGCGCAGGCTGGAGTAGTCGAGCACCGCCGCGTCGGAGGCCAGGATCAGGTCGTTGATCTCCGGGTAGTCGGTGACGTCGATGATCCGGGCGGTGCGCTCGCTGCGCTCGCTGCCCTTGGAGTTGAACCGGTGACCGCGCAGCAGGATGACGTACTCGTCGCCCAGAGCCTCGCTGGCCGCGACTACGTCGAGGTGCTCCACCATCTTCGCCGAGCGGTAGTTCAGCGCCAGGTGGTCGCGCCAGGTCGGGGCGTAGAGGACCACCTTCTGGTGGGGGGCGATGCCGAACAGGTTGCGCGTACGCTCGCGGTCCTCCGTCGCCGACGGGCGGACCAGCGCGTCATCGCGCGGATAGCCCTCGCTGTGGATCGGGCCGTCGTAGGCGTACTCCTCGCGGTAGTAGCGGTCCATCTCCGGCGTCGGGGTGAGGATCAGGTCCCACCCGGCGGTCGTACGGTCCAGCTCGGCCTCGCAGCGCAGCGGCGAGAACATCTTCGCGCGCCACATCCGCAGGCCCATCGACTTGGCCGGGTAGCCGTGGAAGGTCTGCAGGAAGCGCTGGCCCTCCCGCTTGTGCCACCAGCGGTCGAAGTCGATGTTCTGCACGAGGTATTTCGCGGTGCCGATGACCCGGTACCACTCCGGGCTCTGCAGCACGACCGCGATGCCGCCCTCGGGGACCCGGGAGGCGTGGTCGGCGACGCCCCAGTAGAGGGTGAGGTCGGGCCGGGTGCGACGCAGGTGCTCGTGGATCGCGAGCTGCGAGTCGGTGCCGGTCGAACCGGCGTAGGTGGAGAGGTAGACCGCGGACTCGTCGATCGGCTCCTCGGCCGCCAGGACGCGCTCGCGGGCGAGGTTGTGGGCGTAGCTGCCGGCGTGGTCGACGGAGATCGGCGGCTGCAGGGTGACGCCCGGGCCGTTGCCGTTGACCGGGCGCAGCCGGACCTCGTCACTGGTCTGGAACTCGGCCTGATGCTCGAGGAACGCGCTGGTGTGGCGTACGTTGCCGCTGCGCTTGGCGCCGCAGGTGAGCTGGAACTGGTAGATGCCGCTGGGCAGGACGGACTCGCCCAGGCCCCACTCGTCCCAGCGCAGCGTGAAGACGACCTCGAAGCTGTCGGCACCGGTGTCGATCTTGATGGTCTCGCTGTGTCGCGAGCCCGACATGGTCAGCCGGGCGTGCTTCGGGATGGAGCTGAGCCAGTGGCCACGCACCGTGACGCGGCCCTCGCCGAGCTCGACCTGGTCGAGCGCGACGGTGTCGGCCACCTCGATGATCTGGGCGTAACCGCGGCCGTCTCGCGAAGCCAGCACGCTGCCGCCGCGTTCGCCGGTCCACGGCTCACCGACCGCGTCGGTCCAGACGATCCGGCCCGAGGTGCCGTCCTGGAGGGTCTCCAGCCGCCAGGCGGCGGGCGCCCCCGGCTCGACGGCCCCGTGGGCGGGGAGGCTGAGCGTGACCGTGGCGTCCTTGACCGGGGCCTCGATGCGTACGCCGCCACCGATCGCCCGCACGGCCTGCGGAAGCTGACCGGCGAGGGTGAGCGAGATGCTCCGGCCCTCCACCCGCACCTGCTCCACGGTGGTGGTGGTCGTCGTCGGGACTGCGCGGAAGCTGAGCTGGTCCTCGAAGCGGTCGCAGGCCACGGACAGTCCGGCGGAGGTGTGGACCCGGGGCCGGTAGCGCGTGGCCAGGTTGCCCGCCGGGCCGCGGGTGTCGATCTGGACCTCGCTGGTGGTGCGGACGACGCCGTCGACGGCGACGGTGACCTCGAGGTGCCAGCGCCCGGCGGAGAGCCGGGTGAGGTCGATCTCGGTGCGGCACCCGCCGGCGCGGTAGTCCTGGTATTTGTGACCGATGGTCATGTTGGCCTGCTCGTCGCGCCGCGGCGTGACGGTCAGGTCGATCGGGTCGGGCAGCGCCGCGTCGGGGTCGCTCGCGACCCCGTCCTCGTCGTCCGCGCTGACGTAGTCCGGCACCAGGCGGGCGGTGAAGAACGGGGTCGTCTCGGCGAGGTCGACGAGCTCGATCCGCGCCACCAGGTCGACCAGGACCCGGTCGGAGTCGAGAGGACGTACGTCTCGCACCAGCACCCGCGCCGGCGTCTCGTGCTCGTTGAGCGTGGTCACGGCCGCGGGCAGGTCCGTGTCGGGGAAGATCCCGTGGATCTGCCCGCCGGCGACCCGCGTCCGCAGGTTGCCGCGCTCGAACCAGCGCGACGCGACGAACGCGGTCAGCTCCTCACGCTGGTCGGCGATGAGGTAGGTCAGCCGGGCCCGCACCTCGACCGGGAGCTTGAGCCACACCTCCGGAGCGACGTCGCGCTCGATCTCGACGACGAGGTCGCGCAGGGCGGTCCACTGCTCCGCGCTCATCCGCTCGACGTCACCGAGGATGGTGTTGGCACGACCGGCGAGCCCGCCGAGCGCCCAGTGGTCACGCAGGCCCGAGGCCAGCTCTCCGATCGCGACCCACGTCGACCGGGTCTGCTCGATCCACTCCTCCATCCCGAGGGTCTGGTCGTGGAGCTGCTCGACCGGGGTGCCGTCGGCGCGGTCCATGTCCACGCACACCGGCGCCGTGACCACGTCGAAGCGGTTGGCCCTCAGGTAGCCGTCGAACCCGACGGCGTCGGCGCCGCCGCGGCCGCCGAAGCTGAATCCCTGCCGGCGCCAGAACGAGGTGCGGAAGAGCCGGTTGCTCACCCCGACGTCGCTCAGCGCCACCGGGAACTCGTCGAGGGTGAGGCCGGAGCGGTTCTCGGCGTGCACGAGATCGTAGGCCGGCACCACCGGCGGGGAGAGCCGCTGGCGGCTCTCGATGCGACCGACCGCGAGGTCGGACCCGCTCTGCTCCAGGGAGGTCACCAGCGTACGCATCGCGTTCGGGGTGAGGAGGTCGGCGGCGAGCAGGAAGCAGACGTAGGCTCCCCGCGCCGCGCGACCACCACGGTCGCGGGCCTCGGCCTGCGTCGCGGAGCTGTCCAGCAGCCGCAGGCGGTAGTCGTCGGGGAGGTCGGCGAGGATCTGGTCGCTCACCACGCTGGCCTGGCCGTAGGGCGCGATCAGGATCTCGAGGGTCGTATGGGTCTGCTCACGCACGGAGAGGAGCGACTCGGCCAGGTATTGCTTGTCCTGGTCGGTCACCGTCACCACGACCGAGACGAGCGCGCCACGCTCGTGGCCGAGAACGCGATGCCCGGCGTCACGAGCCAGTCGACGGACGCCCTGCGGCATCCTTCGTTCGGCGCGACGCAGGACGTCGACGATTCCCTGACCCATGCACAATCCCTCTCGGTTCGAGGTCGTCCCGATTGACGCGCTCGCGAATCTGATCGAACTCAGAGGTTACAGGCGAACGAACAGTCTCCCGCACTCCGGCCGATACCCCTCCGGGGAACCTTCGCCAGGGAGTCTGCCGATCGACACCACGATCCCGTCCCGTAGACGCAGGGTGCTCAGGCGCACGTCGGTGGTGGGCACCTCGCCCGCCATCAGGGCCACGATGTCGACGACGCCGCGGCCGGTGAGCTTCACGACGCACTCCGCCCGGGTCCATCGCTCCCAGAACCCATCGGTGCCGAACCGCCTCGCGAGGGCCTCCGGGACCGTACGCTCCACCTCGGCGTCGACCGCCACCGGGACGTCGTCGGAACCCGTCCAGGCGACCACCCGGCCGTCGTGGAGGTGGCTGCGGGCGCGATATCCGGCGAGCTCGGCATCGCTGCCGACCCGGAGCCGGCCGCCGGACATCAGATCGAGCCGCCGCCGTCGATGACGATCGACTGACCGTTGATGTTGGTCTGCTCGAGCAGCAGCATCCGGACGGTCGGCACGACGTCCTCGGGTGTGGTCATCGCGCCCGAGGGCGTACGCCGCGCGATCGACTCGAGCTGGTTCGCACCGAGCACCGCGGACATCTCCGAGGCGAAGAACCCGGGAGCGACCGCGTTGACCAGCACCCGGCCACCGAGCTCGCGGGCCAGCGAGCGGGTCGCGGCGTCGAGACCTCCCTTGGTGGCCGAGTAGGCCACCAGGCCCTGGTAGCCACGCTGGCCACAGATCGAGGTCACGTTGACGACCCGGCCCTTCAGGCCCTTGCCGATCAGGCGCCGCAGCACGAACCGGGTCAGCACCAGGGGCGCGGTCAGGTTGGTCTCGATGATCTGCGCGATCCGGTCCGAGGAGGTGTGCACGTGCAGCGAGTCCTGCCCGATCGCGGCGTTGTTGACCAGCCCGTCGATGACGCCGAGCCTCGCCTCGACCTCCTTGACGAACGCCTGGGCCGCCTTCTCGTCGGTCACGTCGACCGAGCCGACGTGGGTGGCCTCGGGGTACTTCGAGGCGAGCGCCTCGAGCTCGGGGGTCACCGTGCGTGCGAAGGCCGCGACCTTCACCCCGCGCTCGAGCAGGTCGCTGACGATGGCGAGACCGAGGCCGCGGGAGGCACCGGAGACCAGCACGACCGATACGGGCGGAACAGCACTGATCGCCTCGGGCTTCGCTTCGGCAAGTTGGAAATCAGACATCACTCTTCAGCGTCTCCTTGGCCGGGATCTCGTCGAGCATCTTGATACGCCGCGGCACGGCGTACTCGGGCAGTCGCTCGGCGGCCCAACGGGTCAGGTCGTCAGCGGTCACGCCCGAGTCCTGGCCGGCGACCACGTCGGCGACGACCATGGTCCCGACCAGAGGCGCCTTGCGACCGCGTACGGCCGCCCAGGCGATCGCGGGGTGGGACTGCAGCAGGTCGCGTACGGCACCGGCCGACACCTTGGAGCCGCCGACGTTGAGCTCGTCGCGGTCGAGGCGACCGGTGACCAGGACCCGGCCGTCCTCGACGCGGGCGGCATCGCCGGTGCGTACGGCCCCGGCCATCTCCGCGCCCGAGGCGTCGGTGCCGTGGTGCGGCGAGGTGATCACCAGCTCGCCGTCGACCACTGACAGTCGCGGGCGACCGGGGAGGTCACGGTCGAGCCACTCGGCCGGGAAGCCCGCGCGACCGTCGTGGACGACGATCGAGGCGCCGACCTCGGAGGAGGCGTAGATCCAGGACACGCGCGCGTCCGGGAAGACCTCGCTGAGCTGCGACAACACCGCCTGGTCGACCGGTTCACCACCCAGCGTGACCTGCTCGAGCGCGAGCTTCCTCAGCTCGGCGCCGTGACGCATCAACGTACGTCGCCAGAACGTCGGGGTCCCGGACACCGCGGTGACGCCGTGCTCGAGCGCGGGCGTCACCCAGTCGTCCAGGTCGGCAGGGTCGACGAGCACCAGGTCCTGACCGGGCACGCCCAGCCCGAGCGTGATCACCTGCCACCACGCGTAGGTGCCGGGCGAGTAGGGGCACAGCCAGGTGCGCGGAGCCAGCTCGCCGGTCACGGTCGAGAGCGACGCCAGGGTGTGGCCGACCCGCTTGGGCCGGCCGGTCGACCCGGAGGTGAGCAGCCAGACCCGGCCGTCCTCGGCCACCCGGGGGCTGGTCGCCTCCTGGACGTCGTCGCCGGCGGCGAGGTCGAAGCCGGCCCCGCGCAGCTCCGCGCGGAGTGCCTCGTCGAGCCGTCCCGCGGCCACGACGAGGAGCTCGCCGCCGTCCTTCAGACCGGCGACCGCCGGCAGCGCATCGACGCTGTGCTCCACCACGCGGGCCGTCGGCGCCGGCCGTGGGCCGGCGTGCCGACCGAGCTCACCCCAGGTCGCGCGCCTCCCCGTCCGGGCGTCGACGACGAGGTTGTCGGCGATCACTGCCCCTGGATCTCCACGAGCAGGTCGAGCACGTCTCCGATCGTCTCGATCGAGCGGAGTCCGGCCGCCTCGAAGTTGAGCTCGTCACCGATCTCGTCCTCGACGCGGAGCGCGAGCTCGGAGAAGTCGAGGGAGCGGAAGCCGATGTCGGCCAGCTTCGCGGCGTCGTCGGCGGGCAGGGTCTTTCCCTGCACCGCCAGCACCTCGCCCATGAGCTTGCGGACCGCCGGTCGGTCAAGAGTCTCCATGGCCTCGGACCATATCGTGACGCCCGGCGAGGAAAACCTCTCCGGTCCTGAACGTGCGGGTAACGTGAGCGCGCATTCCACTGACGTCTGAGGAGATCGATGTTGCGACGGGCGACCGCCGACGACCTGCCGAACATGCTCGCGTGGCGCAACCAGGACGCCAACCGGTCGGTGAGCATCAACCAGCATCTGATCACCGCTGAGGAGCACGCCGCCTGGTGGTCCCGGGTCTGCCAGGATCCGACCCGGCGGGTGCTCATGTTCGAGTACGCCTCCCGCCCGCTCGGCGTGGTGACCTTCTTCGACCACGACCCCGCCGCCAGGTCGGCCTCCTGGGGTTTCTATCTCGACCACGACGGCACCACCGCCGACGGCACCGCGCTGCTGGCGTGGACCAAGATCATGCGGGAGGCCGTGGCGTACGCCTTCGCTCCCGGACCGGACGGGCTCGACATCGACGTTCTGGAGGGCGAGGTGCTCCCCCACAACGAGTCCGTGCGCGCCATGAACCGCCGGCTCGGGTTCACCGAGGGCGAGCCCTATGAGCAGACCGTCGGCGACGGCTCGGTGACCGCGATCCCGGTCAGGCTGCACCGCGACGACCGACCCACCCGACGTTCCGGCAAGGAGCAGTGATGACCGTCCACGAGATCACCGTCGGCGACCGGCTGATCGGTCCCGCGCACGAACCGTTCGTGATCGCGGAGATGTCCGGCAACCACGGCGGCGACCTGGAGCGGGCGCTCGACATCGTGCGGGCCGCGGGCGAGGCCGGCGCGCACGCGCTCAAGATCCAGACCTACACCGCCGACACGATCACGCTGGACGTCGACACCCCCGCCTTCCGGCTCTCGGCCGACCACCCGCTGTGGCCCGGCCGTCGCCTTCACGAGCTCTACGAAGAGGCGCACACGCCGTGGGAGTGGCACGAGCCGATCTTCGCGCTGGCATCCGAGCTGGGCATGGTCCCCTTCTCCGCCGCCTTCGACCCGACCGCGGTCGACTTCCTGGTCGGGCTCGGCGTGCCGATGCTGAAGTCGGCCTCCTCCGAGATCACCGACCTGCCGCTGGTGCGCGCGATCGCCGAGACCGGGTTGCCGACGATCATCTCCACCGGCACGGCGACCCTCGCCGAGATCGACGCGGCGGTGCGTGCGGCACGGGCGACCGGCAACGACGATCTCGTCGTGCTGGCCTGCACCGCGTCCTACCCCGCTCCTCCGGAGGCCTCCAACCTCCGCGGGATCCCGGTGCTGCGCGACGGGCTCGACGTCGCCGTCGGCCTCTCCGACCACACGCTCGGTATCGGCGCCTCGGTCGCGGCCGTCGCGCTCGGCGCGTGCGTGATCGAGAAACACATCACGCTCTCCCGCGAGGACGGTGCCGTCGACTCCGACTTCTCCCTGGAGCCGGACGAGTTCGCCTCGCTGGTCAGTGAGACGCGGATCGCCTGGCAGGCGCTCGGCGAGGCCCGGATCGGCCCGAAGTCGGCCGAGCGCGAGGGCCTGCGCTTCCGCCGCTCGCTCTTCGTCACCCGCGACGTGCGTGCCGGGGAGAAGGTCGGACCGGACAACGTACGTTCCGTCCGCCCCGCCGACGGGCTGCCGCCGGGCGACGTCGACATCGTCTTCGGCCGCACCTTCACCAAGGACGCCCCGGCCGGCACCCCGCTCAGCTGGGACCTGGTCTAGACGCGATCGCGGTCGAGGGCGAGGAGCGCGTCGGCGACGCGCTCCGGCCCTCGGCCGTCGACCATGGCCCAGCAGGCGGCGCGCAGCCTCTCCCGAAGGCGTACGTCACCCAGGAGGTCACGCATCCGAGCCACGGCGTCCGCGGAGTCGCCGTCGAGCTCGGCCAGGGTGGCGATCCCGACGGCGAGCTGTTCCTGGTCCATCCGGACGTACGCGTCCTTCTGGTTGTCGGCGACGCAGACGAACCCGACGGCCGCGCCGAGGCAGAAGAGCTCCCAGGCGGAGGTCCCGGCGGCACTGAGGACCACGTCCGAGTCGGCGACGAGCTCGGCCAGGGTGTCGGTCGGCCCGATCACGTGGACGGCCTGGCCCGGCGCAGGAACGATGCCCGCGATCTCCTCGGCCAGCTCCGCGGTGGCAGCGACGGCGGTCAGCTCCACGGCGATCCCCGCTCGCGTGACCAGGCGCACGATTCGTGGGGAGACTCCGAAGGCGTCCGTCCCGCCGAAGAACGCCAGCACCCGCACGGGCGTGTGCTCGTCGGCGGCGGCCTTCGGCGCGCTCGGACGCTGCCGGACGATCTCACGTCGCTGCTGGGCGTAGGCGAGCCCGCCGAGATGCCCGGACCCCTCGGGGAGTGCCCAGGTGGAGGCCTCCGCACCGAGGTTCTGGTCCAGGTACAGGTCGGCGACCCGACCGCGCGGGTCACCGTCGATGAGCGCCAGCAGCGGCCAGCGGTCGCGCAGGTCGGCGTAGACCGAAGCCGGGAGGAGATAGGAGTCGACGACCACCGACGACGGCTCGAGGCGGGCGAGGACGTCGCGGACATCGCCCGGCCCCGGCGACGCGATCTCGATCCCCCGGCGACGCACCTGCTCCGCCGCCCACGGCACCCGGTCCAGGTCCGCGACCATCACGACGCGTACGCCTCGGGCGACGAGCTCCTCCCCGAGGGCCAGGCAGCGCATGACGTGCCCGATCCCGACATCGGGACCGGCGTCGCACACCATCGCCACCCGCCGCAGCCGTACGTCCTCGGACGATCCCACGGACATGTCAGCGCAACCTCCCGGATTCGTCCGTTCCGACGGACGGCACGTGTGTCACCTTTTGCGCGCCACATCGTTGGCGCACCAGTGAGGCCCAGAGTAGAGAGCATCCCCGTGACCGTGCCCAATTCGGACCCCCGAGAGTCCGTCGCCCCGATCGACCATCCTCTCGACGGTGCCAGCGTCCTGGTCACCGGCGGGACGGGCTCCTTCGGGAAGGCGTTCATCCGCCACGTCCTGGACAACCTCAACCCGCGGCGCGTGATCGTCTTCTCGCGCGACGAGCTGAAGCAGTACGAGTGCCGCCAGCTGTTCGGCAACGACCCGAGGCTTCGCTGGTTCATCGGCGACATCCGCGACCGCGACCGCCTGCACCGGGCGCTCCACGGCGTCGACTACGTCGTGCACGCCGCGGCGCTCAAGCAGGTCGACACCGGGGAGTACAACCCCTTCGAGTTCATCAAGACCAACGTCCTGGGTTCGCAGAACGTCGTCGAGGCCTCGATCGACGCCGGCGTCAAGAAGGTCGTCGCACTCTCGACGGACAAGGCCTCCTCGCCGATCAACCTCTACGGCGCGACCAAGCTGACCGCCGACAAGATCTTCATCCTCGGCAACAACTACGCCTCCTCCTACGAGACCCGGTTCTCCGTGGTGCGCTACGGCAACGTGACCGGCTCGCGCGGTTCGATCATCCCGAAGTGGAAGGCGATGGCCGAGCGCGGCGAGGCGCTCGGCATCACCGACATGCGGTGCACCCGGTTCCTGATCACGCTGCCGCAAGCGGTGCAGATGGTGCTCGACACCTTCGAGATCATGCAGGGCGGCGAGCTGCTCGTCCCGCACATCCCCTCCCACAAGGTCGTCGACCTGGCGAAGGCGGTCGCCCCCGACGCGAGCTTCGTCGACATCGGGCTGCGCCCCGGGGAGAAGCTCCACGAGGAGATGATCAGCCCCGAGGAGGGCCGCCGCGCGGTCAGCATCCGCGACGGGAAGTACTACGTGATCGAGCCCGAGAACCCGCAGTGGGGCTACAAGCCGATCATGGACGCCGTGCCGGTTCCCGACGGCTTCCACTGCGCCTCGGACAAGAACGACATCTGGTACGACGCCGAGGACCTCCGCAAGGTCCTGGAGTCGGGGATCTAGTGCTGCCCTACGGCCGCCAGTCGGTCTCCGAGGAGGACATCGAGGCGGTCACGGCGATCCTGCGTGGCGACTGGCTCACCACCGGGCCGACCGTCGCCGCGTTCGAGCAGGCGCTCTCCGACCTGGTCGGTGGGCACCGGGCGGTCTCGTGCACCTCCGGCACCGCTGCCCTCCACATCGCGTACGCCGCCGCCGGGGTGGGTGCCGGCGACGAGGTCGTCACCACCCCGATGACGTTCGTCGCGACCGCGTCGGGGGCCTCGCTGCTCGGCGCGAAGGTCGTCTTCGCCGACGTCGATCCGGACACAGCGCTGATCGACCCGGCCGCGGTCGACGCGCTCGTCACCGACCGCACCAAGGTGATCGCCGCCGTCGACTACGCGGGCCACCCGGCCGACTACGCCGTGCTGCAGCCGATCGCCGACCGGGTCGGCGCGCTGACCCTCGGCGACGCCGCCCACTCGATCGGTGGATTCTCCGGCGGACGCCCGGTCGGAGACCTGGCCGACCTGACCACGCTCTCGTTCTTCCCGACCAAGAACCTCACCACGGCCGAGGGCGGTGCCGTCGTCGCCAAGGATGCCGCCGTCGCGCAGCGGGCCCACGAGTTCCACTTCGTGGGGCTGATGCGTGACGCCGACCGGTTCCGGATCAAGGACGAGGGTCCGTGGCACCAGGAGGTCCACGAGTTCGGGCTCAACTACCGGCTCACCGACCTGCAGTGCGCCTTCGGCCTCTCCCAGCTCAAGCGCCTGGCCGGGTTCAAGCAGCGGCGCGCGGAGATCACCGCCCGCTACAACGCAGCGCTCGCCGACGTCGACGGGCTTCGGCTGCCGGTCCGGCGCGAGGGCGTCGACCCGGCGTGGCACCTCTATCCGGTGCGTGTCCTCGAGGACCGGCGGCGCGAGGTGTTCGAGAAGATGCGGGCGGCCGGCATCGGCGTACAGGTCAACTACATCCCGGTCTACTGGCATCCGGTCTACGCCGACCTGGGCTACCAGCGCGGGATGTGCCCGAACGCGGAGGCGTTCTACGCCGAGGAGCTGTCCCTGCCGCTCTACCCCGACCTGACCGACGACCAGGTCGACCAGGTCGTCGAGACGCTGGTCGGAGTCCTGTGAAGACCGCAGTCATCACCCAGGCACGCATGACCAGCACCCGCCTCCCCGGCAAGGTGCTTCGCGAGGCGGCCGGCGTCACCATGCTCGAGCACCACCTCGCCCGGCTCACCGCCGCCGGGCTGCCGGTGATCGTCGCGACCACCACCAACCTCGACGACGATCCGGTCGCCGTCCTGGCCGACAAGCTCGGCGCCGGGGTGGTCCGCGGCAGCGAGCCCGACGTACTCTCGCGCTTCGCGCTGGCGGTGCGGGAGTTCGAGCCCGACGTCGTCGTCCGGGTGACCAGCGACTGCCCCTTGATCGACGGCGAGGTCGTACGCCGCGGCATCGACGCCTGGGCCGCCGCCGACGATCCCGCGCTCTATGCCAGCAACGCCCTGGAGCGCACCTACCCACGAGGCCTCGACTTCGAGGTCTTCTCCGCGACGGCGCTGCTGGAGGCCGACGAGCTCGCGACCGAGACGCCCCACCGCGAGCACGTCACCCCGTGGCTCTACACCGACGAGACCCGGCCCCAGCTCAACCTGCCGTGGGAGCGGGACGCCTCGGCGTACCGGATCACCCTCGACACCCCCGAGGACCTGCGGCTCCTGCAGCTCCTCATCGAGGACCACGACGCCCACCGGCTCGACACCCGCGGTCTCGTCGCCCTCCTGGAGACCCATCCCGAGCTGGTCGAGATCAATGCCCAGATCGAGCAGAAGAAGCTCGGCCAATAAGCCCCGGAGGGTAAGATTCGCACTACGCGGGACGTCGCGCCGCTCTCCATCCCAGCGACATTCGGGGAGCGTTGCATGCAGAAGACTCTGATCGTCCATTCCGGCACCTTCAAGACCGGGAGCACGGCGATCCAGACCTTCCTGGCCCGCGCCCACCGCGAGGGAAAGCTCCCTCCCGAGGTGGCCTACCCCACGATCGGCCGGGGCGAGCACAGCGTCCAGCACCAGAACCTCTACTCCCAGCTGCTCGGCGAGGTGCTCTTCACGCCCGCCCTCGGCACCTGGGAGCAGCTTGTCGAGTCGATCGCCTCGGGCACCGCCGAGACCACGGTGATCTCGTGCGAGTCGTTCTCGCTGCTCAAGCCGGAGCACATCAGCGCGATCGCCGACTACGCGCGTCAGGCAGGCGCGAAGGTCCGTTGGGTCCATTACGTTCGCGATCAGGCCACGTTCTACAACGCCTTCTACGTCGAGCGGCTGATGGTGATGAGGCCCGAGCACGCCGAGCTGGTCGATCTCCCCTTCGAGGAGTTTCGCGACTGGTCACCGCTCGACATGAGCTTCCTGCGCTACGGAGAGTTCGTCGACACCATCACCACCGCCATCCCCGACGTCGACCTGCGGCTTCGTCCCTTCATCCGCAAGGAGCTGCGCCACAGCAACGCCGTCGCGGACTTCCTCAGCACGTGCGAACTCCCGATGCAGGGCGAGGGGGCGGGGTCGAGCAACGTCGGATCGGGCTGGCGGACCGTCGAGACCGCGCGCCACCTGGCGCCGATCGTGGCGGCGGCCCCGATGCGTGGTCGGCTCCGAGGCGTCGACTCCTACAAGGCCACTCGTCTCAGGTGGATCCAGATCCTCCGTGGTGAGCTCGTCACCAAGGCGACCCAGCTCGGTTGGAACAGCTCCAGCGCGGTCTACATGACCTCCGAGTTCCGCCAGGAGCTTCTCGACGACTACCGCGACGACAACCTCCTCATCGGCAAGCTCGGCGGCTTCTCCTTCACCGAGATGATCGAGCAAAGCACCTTTCCGGACTACAACATCGGCGACTACGCCGAGATCCCGGGCGATGAGGTGATGCAGGTCGTGAAGCTGGTCATGCAGGGCCTGCACACGATGCCGGAGGAGATCCAGCAAGAGGTCGAGGACGCCCGCGCCCGCCGGAGGGAAGCGACGCCACCCTCGCGACGGGACCGGCTCCGGGCCATCCTGCGCCGCTGACCGGAGCCCACTGCCGAACAACGCCGAGTCGGCTCATCCTGACGCTCAGCAACGCCGAGTCGGCGCGTCATAACGCGCCGACTCGGCATTCTCAGCGGTCTCCTAGCGCAGGTCGAACACGGAGTACAGGCCGCGCTTGAACCTCGGCTGGCCGAGCTCGCGGCGCAGGCCCGGGAGGTCGGCCCGATAGCGACGGTCGACGACGAGCCAATCGACCCCGTGCTCCTCGCGCAGCGTGGCGAGCGTCGCCGGAGACGGGTGTGTGATCGCCGCGTCGTTGGCCGCGAGCAGCTCCGGATCCCAGAACGGCAGGTAGGCGGAGTTGTTGAGGTCCGTGGACGGCAGCCCGACCACGAGCGGGTCGATGTAGGCCCATCCTTCGACCAGGACCCGACGCTCGGCGTACGCCGCGATCCAGAAGTTCCGGCGATCGCAGTCGGGCACGGGCAGCCCGATGCAATGGGCGTTGGTCGCGATCAGGTCATCGGGCTGCGAGTGCTCGCGGACGAACCGCGCGGCCGCGACTCCGCCCGGGCCGATGATGTCCGTGTCGACCGCCCGGGAAACCGCCGGCCCGATCGTGGCGAGAGCGATGGTCTGTGGCGCCCCGGCGAGCACGACCCCCAGCATCAACGCCACGACGGCCGGGAGCGTCGCGACCCTCGAGCGCCTCACGTAGACGAGCACGACGACGAGGGCGGCAGCGAGCACGAGCAGTCCGATGGCGAGCTGGGTCAGCAACGTCGGCGTGAAGACCTCGCCGCCGGCCGGCATCTCGCTGCCGACCATCAGTCTCACGGTCACGACCACGAGCCAGCCGAGGGCGGCGCAGCCGACGATCCGGACGCCGTCGCGCAACGACAGGTCGACGGGGACGATGTCCGAGAGCGAGACGGCGATGAGCACGGCGAGGAACCCGCTGGCGCCCAGAAGGAAGTACGCCTGGCTCAGCGCGGGATGGCTCAGGACCATGAACGCGCCGGCACCGGCGGCCCAGGTGCCCGCCAGGAACAGGAAGTCGGGGCGTCGCCAGCCGCCACGCACCAGGGCCACGATCACCGGCACGGCGAGGAGGACGAACCCGACCGTGAAGCAGACCCAGATCGCCCACGGCGCGGACCCGGGCAGGGTCTCGCCCTCGGGCAGCATCAGGATGCCCAGCCGCTGAACGGTGCTCCCGTTGAGATCGATGCCGGTCGCCCGGGTGCCGCCGCCGTAGAACAGCTGCTGGGCGACCAGGAAGACAGCGACGGCCGACGCGAGCAGGGCGCCGAGGGTGCGGACCATCCGCGGGCGACGCAGCACCGCCGAGATCACCAGCGCCAGGAACAGGCCGGCGATGATCGTCGGCAGAGCCGACGATTTCGCGCCGGCCACAGCGACCATGACGACCACGGTCAGCACCCACGGTCCCCAACGCCACCGCTCGCGCCGGATCATCTCCACGACCAGCACCATCAGGACCATCTGGAGCGGGATCACCAACGCGTGAGTCGGGCTGTCGAACGCGCGCGTCACGGAGTCGAAGGCCAGCTGCGCGGGGCTGACCAGGCTCGTCCAGCCGAAGAAGTCGGGGGTCGCCCCCGTCGCGAGGACGAGTGCAGCGACGAACCCGGCCCACTTCCGTCCCGTGAGACGGATGGCCGCGGCGTACGCTCCACCGACCGCGAGCAGGACGAGCAGCGCGATCGACATGCTGCGCATGAGCACGATGAGCTCGATGTGCGTGACCGTCGCTGCCGACGCCAGGTGGACGTAGACGAGCCAGTGGTAGAAGAGCGGGGTGCCGTCCACCCACGGCATCTGGGCGGGAAAGTGGTGCAGCAGATCGCCGGCGATCGCGAGGTGGAAGGGCTCGTCGACGTACGGCGCCCGCAACGCGTCGACCGGTCTCTGGGTCCAGACCTGGTTCGCCACCAGAAGAACCTGTACGCCCGCCACCGCCGCACCCGCCCACGACCACACGCGCGCCCGTCCGATCACCACCGGACCCACCCGTCGGCGGCGCCGGACGACCAGCAGCGCGCCGAGGAGCACCGCGACCGGATACCCGTAGATCAGCTGGGTGAGATCGAGCAGCCGCAGCAGCACGTAGAGCGGTGCTTCGAGGACGAGCCCGAGGATGGTGCCGAGCACCAGGTCGTTGCCGAGGCTCGGTCCGGGCTTGGCGACCGCTCGCCACACCACGGTGCCGGGGAGGGTGAGGAACGCCAGGACGTACGCGGTGAAGAGCAGAGCCTCGGCGAGATCGACCCCGGCGACGCGGATCGCGAGCACGAGCGTCGCACCCACGACCAGCACCCCGGGGAGCAGCCCGGACCAGGACCCACCTGGGAAGACGCGGTCCGAGAGCGTGCGGTCCGAGGAAGGCTTCGCGCCAGGTGCGACGCCTACGGTTGCCGGGTCTGCAGTCACGCGGGCGATCATGCCAACAAAACGCCTACACGGAGTACACCGAAGCCCCTCCGGATGCGCTATTTTCCTAGCGATGTCCCTCACCCACACCGTCTCCGTCGTCATCCCGGTCTACCGCGGTGCCGACACGCTTCCGGAAGTGGTGAGCGAGGTCGTCGACCTCGCCGAACCGTTCGTCACTGCGGACGGGCACCAGGGACGTGTCACCGAGATCCTCCTGGTCCACGACCACGGCCCGGACGCCTCCGATCTCGCGCTCCGGCAGCTCGCCGAGAAGTACGACATCGTTCGCCCGATCTGGCTGAGCCGCAACTTCGGCCAGCACGCCGCGACCCTCGCCGGACTGGCCTCGTCGGGGTCGGACTGGATCGTCACGATGGACGAGGACGGGCAGCACGACCCGGCGTACATCTCACCGATGCTCGACACCGCGCTCAGGGAACGGGCCGCGCTCGTCTACGCCCGCCCCACCAATCCGGCGCCCCACGGTCCGCTGCGCAACCTGACCTCGCGCGGCTCGAAGGTCGTCGTCGACCGCCTCATGCCCGGTGGCAGCGCCCGGCAGTTCAACAGCTTCCGGCTGATCCTGGGCGAGTACGGCCGGAGCGTGTCCGCCTACGCCGCCAACGGGGTCTACCTGGACGTCGCGCTGAGCTGGGTGATCTCGGACGTGGCGACCTGCCCGGTGGAGCTGCGCGAGGAGGGCGAGCGACCCTCCGGCTACAACTACCGCTCCTTGATGTCGCACTTCTGGCGGATGGTGCTCACCGGCGGCACCCGTCTGCTGCGGGCGGTCAGCATCTGCGGAGCCCTGCTCGCCGCCTCCGGCATCGTCCTCGCGGTCGCGCTGGTCGTCGCTCGGCTCGCTGGCGGGGTCCCTGTCCAGGGCTGGACCTCGTTGATGGCGGCCGTGCTGGTCTGCTCCGGCTCCATCATGCTCACTCTCGGAGTGATCGCCGAATACCTCGGTGTCTCCGTCAACATGGCCATGGGCAAGCCGCTCTACGTCATCGTCAGCGACCCCGCGAACGGCCCGCTTCGCGAGGGACCCCGGCCCGGTCGCCCCGAGTGACCGGCGCCCCGGATCCGTCCAGACCGCCCACGCTCGTCGTCGGTGGTGGCGGCCTGCTCGGCCGCCACGTACGCACCGCGTTCGCGTGCTCCGGGTCGTCCGTGCACACGACGAGCGTGCCCTGGGGCGACCCGGCCGCCGCCCGCGCCGTCCTGAGGTCCGAGCTCGCCGCCTTCATCGGCTCGTCGCCGGACGGCCGGGTCAACATCGCCTGGTGCGCCGGCGCGGGCGTGGTGTCCACCCCGGCCGACGAGCTCGAAGCCGAGGTGTCGCTCTTCCGCGAGGTGCTCGACGACCTGCGTACAGCTCTGCTGCCCACCACCCGGCTCGCGTTCTTCTTCGCATCCTCCGTGGGTGGGGTCTACGCCGGCTCGGCCGACCCCCCGTTCACCGAGCTCTCGGAGCCGCGTCCGCTGGTGGCGTACGGCAGGGCCAAGCTGGCCATGGAGGAAGCCCTGGCCGCATTCTGCGCCGAGACCGGATCGGTGGCGCTCCTCGGCCGGATCACCAACCTCTACGGGCCCGGCCAGAAGCTCTCCAAGCCCCAGGGCCTCGTCTCTCAGCTGTGCCTGGCCCAGCTGCGCGGCACGCCGCTGCCGGTGTGGGTCTCCTTCGACACGATCCGCGACTACCTCTATGTCGGCGACTGCGCGGAGATGGTCGTCGACGCCCTCGACGGTCTCCACGAGCACGTCAGGGATGCCGGGTCGAACGCCGTCGTCAAGATCCTGGCCACCGGCACCGGAACGACCCTCTCGGCCGTCGTCGGAGAGATCAACCGGGTCTTCAGACGGCGGGCACGGCTGCGCATCCCGGGAGCCGGCACGCCCGGCCAGGCCCGCGACCTTCGGGTCCGCAGCGTCGTCTGGCCGGAGCTCGACAAACGGACACAAACGCCTTTCTCCGTTGGCGTGCGTCGCATCGCCGATGAGATCGCGCTGGCCTACGCTGCTGGTACCTCCGCCCCTCCGACGCACGTGAGCGAGATCTCCATCCGATGACCGAAACGGGCATGCTGCTGGGCAGCACGACGGGCGGCTCTCCCTCGATCGCGCAGAGCGACTACTGGTGGTACCGAGCGCGCACCCGGATCCTCGAGACCGTCATGAAGCCGTACGTCGGGACGCCACGCCGCCTCCTCGACGTCGGCAGCGCCGACGGGCCCAGCGTCACCTGGCTCGAGGGCACCGCCGAGCACCACGTCTCGCTCGACGTCGACCCGCGTGGCCTTGCCGACGGCGGTGTGTGCGGCTCCGCGACCCGGCTCCCGTTCGCCGACGGCTCCTTCGACGTGGTCGCGGCCTTCGACGTCATCGAGCACTGCGATCCCGAGGCCACCGCGCTCGCCGAGATCGAGCGCGTCCTCGCCCCCGGAGGCCGCTTCCTCATGTCCGTGCCGGCGTACAACTGGGCCTGGACCCGCCACGACGACCACAACCACCACTACCGGCGCTACACCCTGCCGCGGGCGGTCGAGGCGATCCGGGCGGCCGGGCTCTCGCCCGTGCGAGCGACGTACGGCTTCACGGGTACGTTTCCGATGTTCGCCGCGCAACGCCTGGTCACCCGGGTCAAAGAGCGCGGTCCGGCCCGTGCCCGGCAGCTTCCCGACGGCGGCGTCGCACCGCTGCCCGAGGTCTCGCCCGGGATCGAGAAGGTCCTGCTCGGCGCCACCCGCATCGACGAGCGGCTGCTGCCCCGACTCGATCTGCCGTTCGGGTCCTCGGTGCTGGTCGCGGCGGTCAAGACCGACTGAGAATGCTTACACTTCGATGGCGGGACGGTCGCCGTTCGCCAGACCGTGGAGACTGAAGACTTGGACACGAGCAATCACTGGTACGGACACGCCCACATCCTCTCGGAGTACTGCGGACTCCCGTTCGAGCAGCCGCGCCCGATCTGGGGCGTGCTCCAGCACGGCTGGAACCTTCTGCACGGCTTCGGCCCCGGCCACGAGCCGCCCTACGGCTTCCCCAAGTTCGTCTGGTCCCACGCGAACCTGCGCCGAGGCCAGGCGGTCGGCTGGCGCGACTACGCGGTGATCGGCGCTCCCTGGAACTACCTGCTCGAGCTCAAGAAGGACGTCGAGCCCGTCCCCCCGGCAGCCGAGCGTGAGGGCACGATCTTCTACCCGTTCCACACCTGGGACCACGGTGAGATCAACGGCGACCACGACCGGCTGATCGCGGAGATCCGCGACACCGAGGACGGCCCGGTGACCGTCTGTCTCTACTGGATCGAGTACGACATGCCCGAGATCCGGCGCCGCTACGAGGACGCCGGCTTCCGGGTCATCTGTCACGGCAAGCGCGGCACGCTGCGTCAGGGCACCGACATCCGCTTCCTCCACAAGCAGTACGCGGAGCAGATCCGCCACCGTCGGGTCGCGTCGAACCGCCTGACCACCGCCATCTTCTACGGCGCGTCGGTCGGTTCCGAGGTCGCGGTCTACGGCGACCCGATGACCTTCGCCGACGTCAGGGACGCCAGCGTCAGGGACGGGAACGAGCAGGCCAGACGCCTGTTCCCCGAGTTCCATGGCGTCGAGACCGACGCAGAGGAAGTACGCGCCACGACTGTGCGCGAGCTCGGGCTGGACGCCATGGCGTCGCCTGCTGAGCTGCGCGCGCTCTTCGGATGGGAGATCACAGCATGAACGACACCGACACGCCTTCGAAGCTCGACGCCTACAGCGTCGTGTCGGGAGACATGTACGACTGGTCCGACATGGTCGGCGCTCGTACGCTCCCTCGCGGACCGGTCCTGACCCGCTTCGCCGTCGCGACGGCGGACAACGCCTCCCACCTCCTCGTCGTGGGCCCGCACGACCTCGATCTGCTCGATGCGGCCATCGGCCGAGCCGCGACGACGACCGTCGTCCTCCGCACACATCCCGACGCGAAGCTCGTCTCCGAGCGGTACGCCGACAGGTCTGTCGACGTCGTCTGCGGTGACCTGCGTTCGTGGACCCCCGATCGGCCGGCCGACGCCGTGCTCGCGCTGGACGGGTTCGGACGGGTCGCGACGATCGACGCGGCCCCGACGGACTGGCACGCGATCGCCGAGCACCTCGTCGGCCTGGCGACACCCGACTCGCGGCTGGCGGTGGTCGTTCCCAACCCGGCATCCCCGCTCACCCAGCTCAGGACCGTCGCTCCCGAGGCATCCGACGAGGATGCCGACTGGTCGTTCCCCGTCCATGATCGGGCGAACCCGCCGAGCCTCGCGGACGCGAGCGCACGGTTCGCAGGTCGTGGCTACACGCTGTGGCCCGACGTCGGTTCGCCGACCCTGGCCGCGGCTCCCGAATCCTGTTCGGTGGCGCTCGCGGTCGCTCACGGACGCCCCTCCGACACCCCCACGCTGCGGGAGGTCCAGCCCACTCTGGGTCGGACGCTGGACACGCTGGGAGCCGAGGCGGCTGCCGGCGGTTGGCTGGTCGCGCGGGGCCTGGAGCCCATCGCGGCTGTCGTCGGCGTCGATCGGACCGGCGACGAGACGTCCTGGACCGCTGCCGAGCGGTCCTGGCTGGTCGAAGCGATGCGCGACTCGGCACGCCGGGACGCCTCAGGCCTTCGCCGCCACGTACGCCTGCTGCGCGAGGCCGTGGCCGACGCACCCGAGCGATGGTGCGGTCTTCAGGTCGACGAGATCGGCCTCGACGCCGGCAGCGTCGTCCCGGTTCACGAGTCGACGGTGAAGCTCGGCGAGTCCGCCGAGGAGATCCTCCTGGGGCTGCTGGACGAGCTCGCCGCGTTCATCTGCGCGGCGGGATGGCGTCACCCCTGGCCCGCCGGTCGCGGCCGGGACGAGCTCACCGTCCTGCTCGCGGCGACCATCGACGTCGCGGTGACTCCGGCGGACGTACGCAGGGTGCGTCAACAGCGAGAGTCGTCGCTCACCTCGAGCGGCATGACACCGGTGGTCGCACCGCGGCAGGCACCGCAGGACGCCGATCCGGGCGAGCTTCGGAAGCTGATGGCCGAGAACGAGGCGCTGCGCGGCCAGGTGACCTGGTTCAAGCAGCAGATGCGTCAACGTCAGACGATGACCCACGAGGTACGCACAGCAGCCCGCCGCGACGTCGCGGGACTGAACGATCGCATCAAGGAGCTGGAGGACCAGCTGAGCGCTGCGCAGGCCCCGGCGGTCAACCGGGTCGCCAAGCGCGCCTCGACCGTCCCCGGGCGGGCACGCTCCGGCATCGGACGCGTCCCCGGTGTCCGGCCCGCGGCCCGCCTGCTCCGTAGGGTTCTCCGCGCGATCCGACGCGTGGCCAGGCGCTAGTCAGCCGGTCACGCGTCGGTGGGCACCGGCGGCGCGAGCCGCAGGTGGATCTCGTCCGACCAGCCGAACTCGAGCTTCGCCGCCTCGGCAGCGGCGGGCTGAGGCACCCGTTCGGAGAGCTCACGGGCAACGACGATCGGCTTGTGGTCGCGGCCGTCCAGCAACGACCACTGCGACGTCTCGCACGCATCGTGCTCGACCGCGGTGCTCCGCAACGCGCCCACCGGCACGGTGATCAGGAAGACCCCGTCACGGTCGGCCACGTCCAGGGAGACATCGAGGGGCTTCTCCGGGGTCGGCCAGGTCCGGAGCACCGCTCCCGTGGACTCCAGCCGGGGACCGTCCGGACCACGCAGGATCAGGTCCTCACCCTGCCACCAGGCATCGTGAACGACGGGACGGTCGGGCGTCGCGGTGATCACGAAGGAACCGTTCGGGTCGCGGGTGGCGTTCACCGCGCGCCCCTTCAGCAGGGATCGAGACCCGATAAAGTCCGGATGCACCGGCAGTGGAGACGTACGTCCCTTCCGGGACAGTTTCACCCGGGTCGGCACGATCTCCTCCATGGGCATGTCCAGTCCGGACTTCTCGAGGACAGCCTCGACGGGCACCGTCAACCGCCACGGGGTGATGCCCCGCTCGCCCCGCTCACCGATCGTCAGCGGGTGGGTCACCACCGAGCCGCTGCGGTCGGTGAGGGTCAGCTCCGCCGACTCGGGAGGAGTGCCTCGGAACGCGCCTCGGATCTCGATCTCGTCGCCGAGATCCGTGGTGTGATCCACCCAGGCGTCCGGAAGGTCACGAACGGTGACCCCGAAGCCTCCGGGAAGGCGTCCTGGGCGGCACCAGCGGTTGCCGATGCGCCGCCAGCCCTGCCATCGCTCCCGTCCGTCTCCCGACGTCGTCACCTGGATCACGTCGCGGACATCGCGGTTGCGGATGCCGATCATGAGGCGCCACTGGCGATCCCCTGCCAGGTGTGACGGGTCGATGCTCAGCTCGAGCGTGGACCGGTCCACCTGGCCGAACGGGATCGCCCTCGGCAGAGCGACGTGCTCCACCGGCACCCTGCCGCCGGCGGGACTCTCCAGCCACACCTTGAAGCGGGTTCGTGGCGCGAGCGCGAGGGTGTTGATGCCGATGTTGACCCGGACCGCGACTCGGGATCCGCTCCACCAGGCCTCGGTCGCCACCGCCTTGGCCTTCATGTACGCCGGGGCCAGCCGGAACACCGAGTCGGGGACCCCGACCGCGGCGTCCTCGAAGGAGGGGAGCTTGGCGTACCAGCCGTCCTTGCGGCGGGCCAGCGGCGCCTGGGTCCCGAACTCGGCGCGATAGCGGGTCAACCTCGTCAGCGCGTCACGTCGACGGCGCTTCAGCAGGTCGAACACCAGTCGCTCGAACGGTCCCTGCCGGTTGAGGATCGCGTCGTCGACGCGCGCCAGATAGCGCTCGGCCAGGTCGAAGATGCGCCCGGACTCGTCGGCCGGATGGTCCTCGATCGACCGGGCGAGCACCTGGACATCGGTCGCCGCGAGATGCGACTTGACCAGGTCGGACAGGTAGGGAGCCTGACCCTCGACCATGTCGAACAGCATCTCGGCTGAACGTACGCGGTCGGTGAGGTTGTCGAGGTTCCAGTGGCTCTGCGTGATCGAGGCCTCGCCACCGTCGCGGTGCCGCCAGTAGTAGATCGGCTCGGCGAGAACGTCGACCTGCCGGGCGCGGATGTGCGCGGCGAGGGCGACCGGGTAGTCCTCGTAGAGCATGTCCGGGTAGCTGAGGCCGGCGGAGTCCCAGAAGTCACGCCGGTAGACCTTGTTCCAGATGTAGCGATCGATGCCCAGGATGTGGGTCCGGCTGCAGTGCGTCGCGATGCGGGTGGTGACGAACGGGCGCCGGTGCGACCACGACTGCCAGACCGACACCGAGTCGAAACGGCGGGCGTTGCCCGCCACGAAGTCGGAGCCCGAGCGCGCCAGCGTGTCCGTCATGAGCTGGTACGCGTACTCCGGGACGTAGTCGTCGGCGTCGACGAACGCGAGCAGGTCGCCCCTGCTCTCCTGGACCCCGATGTTTCGGGCCACCCCGACACCGACCTTCTCCGAGGAGACCACCCGGAAACGCGAGTCGCTCGACGCGAACCGATCGGCAACTGTTGCGGACCCGTCGGTGGAGGCGTCGTCGACCATGACCACCTCGAAGTCCGAGAAGGTCTGGGCGCGGAGCGACTCCAGGCACGTCTGCAGGAACGGCTCCACGTTGTGAAACGGGATGACGATGCTCAGAGCGGGATGCGGCACATTCTCACCTTAAGTCGCTCCGTCCTCGAGCCTTCGCAACCGCTCCTCGAAACGCGTGGCCGCGGTGATGCGAGCGCGTACCTGCTCCTGCTGACGCTGGATCTCGGCCCAGATCGAGGAGGCGTCGACGTGGCCGTCCGAGGGCGCTTTGGCTGCGAGGTTGCCACGCTCGACGGTGTCACGCAGGGTCTCCAGACGTGCCTCGAGGGCCGCTACCTGCGGGCTAACACGAGCAAGCTCACGCTCGAGGTCGCCGATACGGACGCGCTGCCGGTCCGTGATGGCACGCAGCTCCTCGATGGTGGCCCGAGCTTCGTCCAGGTCGGCTGCAGAACCGGCCAATCTGTTGACCTTGCCGCGCAGTCGGTTCATCGCCATAGGGTTACGCGCTCCTCCTCGAGCCAGTCGGTCATGACGCGTGCCTCCGCCTCGATCCGATGCTCCGGCGCCACGGGCGAGGAGCCGCCGGCCTGGTAGGTCCACTCCGTCTGCCCGGGGTTGTCGACGAACGAGAACCCGGACAGCAGGATGTCGGACTCCGGGAACAGGTTGACCGCCAGCCATGCGGCGGTGAAGCCCGTGGTCGGCGCCAGCTTCTCGGTCCGCCAGGGGATGTCGAGGTCGTTCCCGGTGCCGGCGAGCAGCTCGCCGTTCGGGATCGGGACGAAGCCCAGGTCGGGCGGCCAGGACATCGGCCACACCTCGAGGCGGCCGTGGAAGCGCATCGGTTCGGCGAGAAGGTAGAGACGCTCGCGGTAGCGGTCGAAGGTGAACCGCGTCGGGCGAGTGATCCGGTTCCAGATCACCACGTCGGCCCGTGATCCCTGGGCGCGCGGCTCACCCGGGACATCCAGCACGAAGCTGTTGACCCGGATCACCAGATCCGAGTCGTCGATGGCCTGCGCTCGGTCGTCGCTGGGCCCCAGCGGAGCGTTCCCGAGCACCGCGACCGACCTCACCGGCGCCCTTCTGGCGTACGTGGTCATCAGGTCGCGTAGGTAGGCGAAGCCTTCAGTGATCGTGACTGCCCGTTCGGCGATCAACGTCACCGGCTTCCCCTTTCCAACGACTCTTGTCGCAGCGTCGTCACAGATCGCAGGGACGCGGCAGGCGCGTTACCCGTTCGGAAAAATCATAACGAGCCAGACCTCCGACAGTTACCCACCCGAGTATCGATTTGAGCGTGGCGGCGCGATTTCACGCGTGCCGGCGCAAAAGTGCCATGACGCTGTTGACGCCGCGTCACCATCCATACATCTGTGTGTCGTGCGCTGGTCAGGCGGACTGAGCCCCGGTCCAGCTCGTACGCTCGGCCTCCAGCTCGGCACGTACGGCGTCCAGCTCGGACTCCAGCTCGGCGACCCGGATGGCCGCCTCCGCAGCGTCGGCTTCGACGGCCTGGAGCCTCGCCTCGAGCTGCTCGCCGCGCAGCTCGGCCTGGGCGGCCCGGCGGGCCTCCTCGCCGCGGCGACGGACGGCCTCGGCGGCGCGCTGGTGAGCGGCGGCCAGGGCGCCCTCCAGCTCCTCGACGGCCTGGACGCGTTCGGCGAGCTTGGCATCCATGTGCTCGCGGAACTCGGCGTTCTCCTCGGCCCGCTTCTCGGACTCGACGCGGAAGGCCTGGGCCTGCTCGGCGCGGTCACGCGCCCAGTCGCGGCGGGTCTGGAGGAGCTCGGAGTGAGTGATCTTGGTTGCGGCAGCGCCACAGGCGAGCCCGAGAACGGCTGCCAGCACGACAACCAGCCAGGACCCGGAGGCCACTGCGGCGGCGATCGTGACGGCGGCCAGCGCCAGCAGGGCTACAGCAACCGTCAGGCGTGTGCTGCGCTGACGCCTGCGTGTGACTGAAGTTGCGGATGGGGAAGGCATACATCCACGGTACGGCTAGTTTTCATCGCGTTTGCGGACCCGGCACGCGTGTTCGAGGAGTCGAGCGGCGATGAGGATCGCGGTTCCGGCCACGGCCGCGAGGGCCGAGCGCACCAGCCGCTCCCCTGCTGCGGTGTTGGCGTCGTAGCCCAGCCAGCTCACCGCGTATCCCAGATAGCCGCCGGCGAGGAGCGCGCCGACCAAGGTGCAGGCGCGGGCGAGCACCAGCCGGTTGACCGCTTGATGGGCCTCGATGCGCTCGCCGCGTACCTGCAGCTGGCGGTGGGTGATCCAGGCGGTCACGCCCAGGGCCGCCGCGATCAGTAGCAGCACGATCGGCTGCGCCCAGGTGATCACCGGGGCCACCCCGCGCCAGGACTCCAGCACGGGGTGAGCCAGCCAGCCACCCACGATCCCGATCACGGCCCACGCCGTGATGGCTCCACCCGACATCGGGCGGAGCCGGCGCTCGTCGTCGGCGGGATCCTTCTCAGGACCCTGGTCGGGATCCTCGGGTGCCGTGCTCAGTTCCGGCTCAGAGCTCGAGGGCGAGGTCGTCGCGGCGGGTGATGCCGGACTGGTCGGACTGCTCCAGCAGCTCGGCGATCGGGCCCACGCCGGGGAGATCGGCGCTCGGCTCCAGGTCGAGCCACGGCTTGAGCACGAAGGCTCGCTGATGCGCACGCGGGTGCGGCAGCGTCAGCGACTCCTCCTCGAGGATCTTGTCGCCGACCGAGATCACATCGATGTCGAGCGTGCGGGGCTCGTTGAAGATGCCGCTGCGCGAGCGTCCGTACGCGTCCTCGATGGTGAGCGCACGCTCGAGCAGGCGCGTCGGGGTGAGCGTGGTGTCGGCGAGGACGATGGCGTTGAGGTAGAGCTCAGCATCTCCGGGCGAGTCGACCGGCTCGGTCTCGTAGACCGGCGAGATCGTCGTCACCCAGACATCCGGGGTCTCGGCGAGAGTGTTCAACGCGTCCTGCAAGTTTGCCAACCGGTCCCCGAGATTGGAGCCCAGAGACAGCACCGCCCGCCGGATCGGCCGCATCTCCCCGGTGAGCGTGTCGGCGTCGATGATGTACGGGTTGGGTACCTCTGTCACGTGCTCTGCCTCCGGGTGATCGTCAGGGTGACGTCTTTGAACGTCGTTTCGATAGGCGCCCCCGGTTTGTGAACCGTAACACGTACCCAAAGTGCGCGGATGTCTGCAAGGCAGATGTCCGCGATCCGCTGGGCAAGCGTTTCGATGAGGTCCACCGGGTCGCGCTCAACATTTGTCTTGACCGCCATTGCGAGACTTCCGTAATCGACGGTGTCATGCAAGTCGTCCGAGTCCGCGGCCTTGCGGGAGTCGGTGCCGATGACCAGGTCGATGATGAACTTCTGCCCCTCACGGCGCTCGAAGTCGAAGACCCCGTGGTGGCCGAAGCACTCCAGACCGAGGATCTGGATTTCGTCCGCGGGTTCCGCAATGTTCATCGATTCGTTCATCGTGCCTCCAGCTTCGCTGCCGCCGCGAGGGTGTCCCTGGCGGCACGTACGTCATGAACACGCGTGGCCCAGACACCGCGTTGCGCGAGAAAGACGGTGATCGCGTCGTGAGCGTTCTCACGCTCGGTCACCGGGCGCAGCGTGCCGTCGGGTGCGGCCAGCAGGCGCCCGAGGAAGGTCTTGCGGCTGGCCCCGATGAGCACCGGGAAGCCGAGCTTGTGGAACTCCTCCACCCCCGCCAGCAGCCGCCAGTTGTCGTCGGCCGTCTTGGAGAAGCCGAGTCCCGGGTCGACCACGATGTTGTCGTCCTGGATCCCTGCGACCCGCGCCGCCTCGATCCGCTGCTCCAGCTCCGCCTTGACCGTCGCGACGACGCCGTCGGCGTAGACGAGATGGTCATCGTGCTGCATCTCCGCGCCGTGCGCGCGCCAGTGCATCACGACGTACGTGGCGCCATGGTCGGCCGCGACCTTCAGGATCTCCGGGTCGGCCAGACCGCCCGAGACGTCGTTGATGATCTTCGCCCCGGCCTTCAGGGCCGCCTCCGCGACCTCGGGACGCATCGTGTCGACCGAGAGGGTCGCCCCCTCCTCGGCCAGCGTCTCGATGACCGGCACCACCCGGGCCAGCTCATCGGCCACCAGCGGCCTGGTCGCCCCTGGACGGGTCGACTCACCGCCGATGTCGAGCAGGTCGGCTCCTTGCGCCAGGAGCGCATGACCGTGAGCCACCGCGTCATCGGTCGCCAAGAACCGTCCGCCGTCGCTGAACGAGTCGGGCGTGACGTTGACGATTCCCATGACCTGCACGTCACGACCCTATCCGGCGACGCCGGAAGGGCAGACTTGACCGGGTGGGCCCGCTCAGCCAGGCTGCCCGCCGACTCATATACCCATGGAGGCATCGTGGCCAAGATCCTGCTCCGCTCGGCGAGGGACCCGTTCGACGTGATCGAGGCGGGCGACCCGCGTGCGTGGGGCATCGGGTTCTACGGCACGAACGTCGGCAACCTCCTCTTCGCCGACTCCACGCACCGGCTCCTCAGCGTGCCCGGCACCGAGATCGTCGCAGACCGCTTCGCCCATGAGCGACGAGCGTTCACCGCTGATGAGGTCGCCGCGACCAACGAGGCCTACGACCACTTCGTGGTGCCGTTGGCCAACGCCCTCCGGCCGGAGTTCACCCGCCCCTTGACCCGCCTGACTGCCTTCATCGAGCAGCTCTCGATCCCGACCACCATCGTCGGCATGGGCGCGCAGCTCTCCCTCGACGACCTCGACACCGCTCCCGACGACGAGCTGGCCGCGCTCCACCGCCGCTTCATGAACAGCGTCCTCGAACGGTCCCCCAAGGTCGGCGTACGCGGCGAGATCACCGCCGCCTACCTGCGGCGGCTCGGCTACGGCGACGAGCACGTCGAGATCATCGGCTGTCCGTCGATCTACCTCAACGGCCCCGAGCTCACCGTCCGCGACGAGCGCTCCACCCCGATCGCCGACGAGGACCCGATCGCCGTCTCGATGAGCCCGCTGACCGCACCCTGGTTCGAGACGTACGTCGACGCCTTCGCCAACAGGCACCCGCACATGACCTACGTCGGCCAGACCCACCATGACTTCGCGATGCTCCAGTGGGGACGACACCGTCAGCCCGAGATGGGTATCGACCGCGACCACCGGCTCTACGCCGAGGACCGGACCCGGATGTTCCTCGACGCCGGATCCTGGACCCGGTTCCTGGCAACCCAGCGGTTCGCCTTCGGCACGCGTATCCACGGCAACGTCGCCGCGGTGCTCGCCGGGACCCCGGCCATGGTCATCGCTCACGACTCACGCGTGCTGGAGCTGTGCGACTACCACGGCCTGCCCTACGCGATGCTCGACTCGATGCTCGACTCATCCAGGGTCGAGACCACGGTCGACGAGCTGTTCCAGGCAGCCGACTACACCAGCTTCCACAACCGCCTGGGCGAGGGCTGGAAGCGGCTGACCGCGTTCCTGGACGACGCCGGCCTGGCGAACGTCGCGCAGCCCGACCGGACGAGTGCGACGTACGACGCCGAGCTCGCCGCGCTGGAGCCGGCGGCGCCCGTCGCCACCCTGCGCGGGTCGGGCGATGACGCCATCCGGCGCATCGAGGATCGGATCCACGCCCTCAAGATCGCCTCCGAGCACGCCGACACCGCCGCGAAGCGGCGGGAGAAGGAGCTGGCGAAGAAGCTCACGGCGTCGGTGAAGAGCCAGGCCAAGCGAATCGCGGCGCTCGAGTCGACCACACGCAAGCAGCAGACCCGGATCGAACGGCAGGCCGGCCGCCTGGACCGCCAGCGGACCTTGATCCACGAGCTGCGCGCGGACCTCGCTCGCCACGAAGAGCGAGCGGGCCTGCGCGGCTTCGTCCGGCGGGTTCGCCGCCGGCTGCGTCGCTCCTAGCGCGTCCCGCCCCGGATCAGGGCCATGGCCTCGGCCCGGGTGGTGGCGTTGGAGCGCATCGTGCCGCGTACGGCGCTGGTGATCGTGCGGGCACCGGCCTTCTTGACGCCACGCATCGTCATGCACAGGTGCTCGGCCTCGATCACCACGATGACGCCGCGCGCCTCGAGGATCTCGGTGAGGGCGTCGGCCACCTGGGTGGTGAGCCGCTCCTGCACCTGCGGTCGCTTGGCGTAGACGTCGACCAGCCGGGCGAGCTTGGACAGGCCGGTGATCTTGCCGGAGCTCGCCGGGATGTAGCCGACATGGGCGACACCGGTGAACGGCACCAGGTGGTGCTCGCACATCGACCACAGCTCGATGTCGCGGACCAGGACCATCTCGTCGTGGCCGAGGTCGAAGGTGGTGGTGAGGACCTCCTCGGGCACCTGGTGCAGCCCGCGGGTCACCTCTTGGTAGGCGCGGGCGACCCGGGCGGGAGTCTCGAGCAGCCCTTCGCGGTCGGGGTCCTCCCCGATCGCGTAGAGCAGCTCGCGCACGGCCGCCTCGGCCCGCTTCTGGTCGAACACCGGTACGTCCGCCACGTCCCGCTCGGGGACGTGGACGGGCGCGACGTCATCGAAGTTGTCGGACATGTGCTCAGTATCAGGCAGGCGGGGTGCCCTCGGGCGAACCGGCCTCGGCCGGCTTGGCGAGGTCGACACCGTTGGCTGACTGGGCACCGGACTGGGCACCGGACTGCTTCCCGGCGGCACGGATCGCCTTGGCGAGGTTCTCCTTGTCGCGCTCGACGATCCACCGCGGGATCTCGACCGCCGGGCGGTCGGAGGGGCGGCGGGTGTCGGATCCGGTCCAGGCCGGACGCGGGTCGCGGCGACGCAACGGCTCGAAGATCTCGGCGACCTCGTGCTTAGAGAGCGTCTCCTTCTCGAGGAGCTGCAGGACCAGGCTGTCGAGGACGTCCCGGTTCTCCTCGAGGATGTCGAAAGCCTCTTGGTGCGCGGTGGCGAGGAGCTTCTTGGTCTCGTCGTCGACGACGGCGGCGACCTCCTCGGAGTAGTTGCGCTGGTGACCGATGTCGCGGCCCAGGAACGGCTCTCCGTTGGACTCGCCGAGCTTGATCGCACCGAGGCGCTCGGTCATACCGAACTGGGTGACCATCGCGCGGGCGAGGTTGGTCGCCTTCTCGATGTCGTTGCCGGCACCCGTGGTCGGGTCGTGGAAGATGAGCTCCTCCGCGGCGCGGCCGCCGAGCATGTAGGAGAGCTTGTTGAGCATCGAGGACCGGGTCTGGCTGTACTGGTCGTCGTCGGGCATGACCAGGTTGTAGCCCAGCGCCTTGCCACGCGGCAGGATCGTGATCTTCTGGACCACGTCCGGGCCCGGCAGAGCCGCGGCGACCAGCGCGTGGCCACCCTCGTGGTAGGCGGTGATGAGCTTCTCGGTCTCGCTCATCAGACGCGTGCGCTTCTGCGGGCCGGCGATGACCCGGTCGATGGCCTCGTCGAGCGCCTTGTTGGTGATCAGCTTCTGGTCGCTGCGGGCGGTCAGCAGCGCGGCCTCGTTGAGCACGTTGGCCAGGTCGGCACCGGAGAACCCGGGGGTCCGGCGAGCGACCGAGTCGAGGTCGATGTCGCCGGCCAGCGGCTTGCCGCGGGCGTGGACCTGGAGGATCTTCTCGCGACCGGCGAGGTCGGGAGCGTCCACCTGGATCTGGCGGTCGAAGCGGCCCGGGCGCAGCAGCGCCGGGTCGAGCACGTCGGGACGGTTGGTCGCCGCGATCAGGATGACCCCGCCGCGTACGTCGAAGCCGTCCATCTCCACGAGGAGCTGGTTGAGCGTCTGCTCACGCTCGTCGTGGCCACCGCCCATGCCGGCGCCGCGGTGACGGCCGACGGCGTCGATCTCGTCGATGAAGACGATGGCGGGAGCGTTCTCCTTGGCCTGCTCGAACAGGTCGCGGACACGGCTCGCACCGACACCGACGAACATCTCGACGAAGTCCGAACCGGAGATCGAGTAGAACGGCACACCGGCCTCGCCCGCGACGGCGCGCGCGAGCAGAGTCTTACCGGTGCCCGGCTGGCCGTAGAGCAGCACGCCCTTGGGGATCTTGGCGCCGACGGCCTGGAACTTCGCGGGCTCCTGCAGGAACTCCTTGATCTCCTGGAGCTCCTCGACCGCCTCGTCAGCACCGGCGACGTCGGCGAACGTCGTCTTCGGCATGTCCTTGGTGATCAGCTTCGCCTTGGACTTGGCGAACTGCATGACCCCGCGACCGCCACCGCCCTGGACCGAGTTCATCAGGAAGAGGAACAGCACGATGATCAGCACGAACGGAAGCAGGAAGCTCAAGATCGAGCCGAGCACGGACGGCTTGGCGACCTCGGAGTTGAACTTCTTGAGGTTCTCACCCTCGGCCTGGGTCTTGCGCACCATCTCGATGAGCGCTTCCTGGTCACCGTCGACCCACGAGGTCGTGACCTCGGAGCCGCCATCACGGGTGCCCTTGACCAGGGTCGCCTTGATCTCCTGGTCGCCGTCGACGAACGTGATCTCCTTGACCTTGTCGTCCTGGATGTACGACGTCAGCTGGCTCGTGGTGATCTCGTCGCCTCCGTTGCGGGGGGCGAGGTACTGCAGCGCCAGGATCACACCGAGCACTGCCACGATGATCCACAGCCAGGGACCTTTGAATATGCGCTTCACAGGCTTCTTTCAACCGTTTACGGGGTCAGACACGCACGCAGGGCAGCGTGCACGTCATTTAGAACGACGGTACACGCCAAATCGTGCCCACCCCATCTGCGCGGTTCCGCTGTTGGCGTAACAGCAGGCGCTCGCCGGCTCAGTTCCAGCCTCAGCTGTAGATGTGCGGCGCGAGGGTCGAGATGTCGCGCAGGTTGCGGTACTTCTCGTTGAAGTCGAGGCCGTAGCCGACCACGAACTCGTCGGGGATGTCCCAGCCGACGTACTTCACCTCGACCGGCATGCTGACCGCTTCGGGCTTGCGGAGCAGGGTGGCGATCTCGATGCTCGCCGGGCCACGGCTGGTGAGGTTGGAGGTCAGCCAGGTCAGGGTCAGGCCGGAGTCGATGATCTCGTCGACGACGAGCACGTGCTTGCCGGTGACGTCGGTGTCGAGGTCCTTCAGGATCCGCACCACACCGGACGACTTGGTGCCGGAGCCGTAGGACGACACCGCCATCCAGTCCATCTCGACGTGGCGGTTCAGGGCGCGAGCGAGGTCGGCCATGATCATCACCGCGCCACGCAGGACGCCGACGATCAGCAGCTCCTCGCCCTCGTAGTCCTTCTCGATCCGGCGGGCCAGCTCTTCGACCTTCGCCTGGATCTCGTCGTGGGTGAACAGGGTCTTCACGAGGTCGTCGCCGACGTACTCGGTGTCCATGTCCGTCACTCTAAGCGCTCGGTGTGAACGGTCCCGATTCGAAGGCGATAGCACCGTTCGTACGCTTCGCCCGCAGGTGTCCCGGGAGGTCGATCCAGCGCTGGCCGCGCCAGCCGGTGATCAGCTCGTCGACGGCCTTGACGTGCTCGCGGGTGAGCTCCGCGGGCGGGCTGCCGGCCTCGAGCGCCGCGATCCGGAGAACCCTGGTGCGGACGGCGGACGGATACCCGGCGAGGGTCTCGACCGGGAGGGACCCGCCGAGCTCGCGGTGCATCGCCTCGGCGATGTCGTCGATGAAGTCGGCGTCCTCACGGAGCTGCTCGGCCGTGCGGGCCAGCGCGGCGGCGACCCCCGGGCCGAGGTCCTCCTCGAGCGTCGGCAGGACCCGGTGACGGATGCGTGCACGGGTGTAGGCGAAGTCGCGGTTGTGCGGGTCCTGCCAGATGTCGAGCCCCTCGACCTGGCAGGCGGTCTCGGTGTCGATCCTGGTGGTGTCGAGGAGCGGTCTGCGGTAACGGTCGAACCCGGCCCGCATCCCGGAGAGGCTGCGCGCGCCCGATCCCCTGGTCAGGCCCAGGAGCACGGTCTCGGCCTGGTCGTCACGGGTGTGGCCGAGCAGGATCACGCTCGCGCCGAGGCGCTCGGCGAGCTGGTCGAGGACCGCGTAGCGGGCCTGTCGCGCCGCGGCCTCGGGACCTTCACCGACGGCCTCGACCTCCACCGTCGCGGTCACCGTCTCATCGACGCCCATCTCGGCGAGCTGTCCGACGACCTTGGCCGCCTGTGCCCGGCTGCCGTCCTGCAGCCCGTGGTCGACGGTCGCGCCGATGATGTGCAGCCCGAGCTTGTGGCCCTCGAAGACCGCGGCGGAGGCGAGCGCCAGGGAGTCTGCTCCCCCGGAGCAGGCCACGATCACCTTCTCGCCCGGCTCGAGCCGTTCGAGCGTGGCACGGACGGGGCGGCGTACGGCTGCGAGGGAGGGGTGGAGGCTCAATCCGGACTCACAGGACCCGGGTCACCCAGGCGTCCGGCTCGACGATCTCGGCCTTGGTCGGGAGGTTCTCGGGGCCGGCGAAGACGGCGTTGAACTCCTCCATGCCGACCCGGTCGACCACGTGGCGTACGAACTTCGCTCCGTCGCGGTACTGCGCCATCTTGGCCTCCAGCCCCAGCAGGCGGCGCAGCAGGCGGTCGAGGACGCCGATGCCCTGGCGGCGCTTGTTGAAGGCCTTGCGGATCGTGGTGACGCTCGGGATCACGCCGGGGCCGACATCGTCCATGACCACGTCGGCGTGGCCCTCGAGCAACGACATCATCCCGGTGACCCGGTCGATGATCTCCTTCTGCTCGGGCTTGGCGAACGCGTCCACGATGCTGCCGTTGCCCTTGAGCGCCTCGGTGACGCGCTGCAGCCCGCCGTCGAAGATCGAGGCCGGGTCCATCGCTTCGGAGAGGCCCTCGATCTGGGCGAAGAGGTGGTCGCGCATCCACGGGCTGGCGGTGAACTGGACCCGGTGAGTCTCCTCATGGAGGCAGACCCACAGCCGGAAGTCGGTCGGGTCCAGGCCGAGCTCGCGCTCGACGTGGACGGCGTTGGGCGCGACCAGCAGCAGCCGCCCCGACGGCCCGAAGAACGGGTCGAACTGGCCGAGGATCTTCGAGGACATGAAGCCGAGCAGACCGCCGACCTCGGCGGCGCTGATCTTGGAGCCGACCGCCTGGGTGAGGGCTCCCGGGGCACGCTTCGCCGTGATCCGGTCGACCACCGGCGAGATCACGTGGGCGAAGGTGTCGGCGTTGGCCTGGATCCAGCCCCTTCTGTCCACCACCAGGACCGGCGCGGTGTCGCGCGGCGCGTCCAGACCGGTGAAGGCGCGCACGAACTCGGTCGCCTTGGCGGCGTCGGCGCGCAGCTCCTCGACGGCGTGCCGGGCCTCGCTGCGCGAGACGATCGGGCCCTCTCCGGCGACCGTCGCACCGAGGCGTACGGCCAGGTCCCAGTCGACCATGCTCGCTCCGGACGGGGCGGGGTCCTCAGCACGATGGGTCATGCGTACGACCGTAGCCGACCGGACCTATGCCGAGCATCGACACGTCGCCACCGCCGTCATCGCGTCATCGAGGGCGTCGCGTACGTCCAGGGTCTGCGCCGGCTTGAACCCGTCGGCCATGAGCACGACGACGAACGGCGTGCCGCGGGCGTCGATCGCGATGCCGGAGAGCCCGGAGACTCCGGTGAGGGTGCCGGTCTTCGCCCGGACGCGGCCGCGACCCGGCTCGGCGTCGAAGTTGAACCGCCGCGAGAGCGAGCCGACCCAGCCGGCGACCGGGAGGCCAGTCATCGCCGGCGCGAGCTCGGGGCGGTTGGGCCTGGCGGCGGTCTGGAGCGTACTCACCAGCAGGGTCGGCGGGATCAGGTTCTGCCGGGAGAGGCCGGAGCCGTCGCGGAGGACGAGGCCGGTGGTGTCGATGCCGAGGTCCTTGAGCGTGGCCGTGATCGCCGCCGTGGAGCCGTCGAACGTCGGTGCTCCTGCGGCGAGGCCGACGTGGCGGGCGAGCACCTCGGCGAGCTGGTTGTCGCTGTGCTGCAGCGTGTACTCGACGATCTCGCGCAGGGTGTCACCCTGGCGCACAGCTAGCTGGGTGCCGGCCTTCGTGCCCCTCGCGGGCTTCCCGTTGACCTTGATCCCATGCCTGATCAGGGCCTTCTTGAACTGCTCGGCCGCCTGCGCGGACGGGTCCAGGCTGTAGCCCGACGACTGGGAGCCGCCGTGGTCGACCAGGAGCGCAGTGATCCCGCCGACCTCCTCGCCCAGATAGGTGCGTCGCCAGGTCGGGCTCAGCGTCGGGCCGGCGAAGAGGCTGTCGTCGTAGGCGAGGGTCACCGACTTGGTGGTGCCGAGCTCCCGGGCCGTCTCCGCGGCGAGGTCGTCGAGGTCGCCGGCACTGAGGGACGCGTCACCTCCTCCGACGAGGGTGACGGTGCTCCCCTGGAGCGTGGTGCTGGTCTCGAACCTGCGCTCCGGGCCGTACGCCTCGAGCACCGCGACGCTGGTCAGCACCTTCGTGACGCTCGCCGGGGTCGCGGCCCCGGTGCCGTGGGTGACCAGCGGGGCACCCTCGAGCGGCGCGATCGCCGCCTTGAGGTGCTTGCCGAGCCGCTTGTCGCCGACCACCTCGCGCATCACCTGCTCCAGCGCCGCCTGATCAGGCTTCCCCGGGGCTCTCGTCTGCTCGCCCGCGACCGCGGCGGGGCTGACGGCGGCGATGTTCAGCGGTGCCGGCGGCGGGGTCGGCGCGACATTGCCCTGGGCATAGCGGACCCACCCCAGGGCGTACGCCGCGGCCGCTGCTCCCACCAGGAGCGCGAGCACCAACGGCAGCACGATCGCCAGCTTCCCGCGTGCCTCGTCCGTCTCCTCTGACGGCCACTTCGGCGAGGTGTCAGGCTCCACGGATATCCTCCTCGATGCCGGGTCTGACGCCGATCGGTGTCAGACTGTCCGGCATTCCGTTTTTGGGTTTGTCTGGAGGCAGAGAAGTGACGCAGGAGTTCGACGTACTGATCGAGGTCCCCAAGGGATCCCGCAACAAGTACGAGGTGGACCACGAGTCGAACCGGCTTCGACTCGACCGCGTGCTGTTCACCTCCATGATGTACCCCGCAGACTACGGCTACATCGAGGACACCCTCGGTGGGGATGGTGACCCGCTCGACGCGCTGGTGCTCACCCCGTATCCCTTGTTCCCCGGTGTGCTGGTCCAGGCCCGCCCGGTCGCGATGTACGTCATGGAGGACGAGAAGGGCCAGGACGAGAAGGTCCTCTGCGTCCCCTGCGACCCCCGCTTCGACCACATCCAGGACCTCGCGGACGTCGACGAGTGGACCCTCAACGAGATCAAGCACTTCTTCGAGCACTACAAGGACCTCGAGCCCGGCAAGTCCGTCAAGGGCTCCGACTGGGTCGGCAAGGCTGCCGCGGAGTCGGAGATCGCCGCCTCCATCGACCGGTTCAAGAACACCGCTCACTGAGTCTTGCTGGATGTTGACCGAGGTAACTCGGTCGGATCGCGGATGTTCACCGAGGTAACTCGGTCGGACCGCGGATGTTCACCGAGGTAACTCGGTCGAGCCGCACTGCCTTCGTGGAACTCCACGAAGGCAGTGTCTGTTTACCGAGGTAACTCGGTCAGCATTCACCGAGCGCGGCTCGCAAGGAGTCGTACGTCGCGTCCACCTCGCCCGCGATGCTCGGGACGACCTTGGTCGCGGGGCGCTGTGCCACCAAGTCGACGAGCTCGGCAGCGTACGCCCGGAGGTGCTCGTCGCCACCGGACTCCGCGACGATCTCTCTGACGATCGGGTGCCATGGATCGCTGCCATCGTCGCGCGCGTGGAAACGGCTCAGAGCGTCGTCCTCGACAGCCTCGAGCATGACCTCCACGAACTCGGCGCCGGCGTCGTTCGCCGCCCTCTCGAAGCGTTGGAGCTCACTGACTCTGGCGAACAACTGCGGAAGCACGACGTCGCCGGACTCGCTCAGGTAGCCCTGGATCAGCCCGAGCGCCGCCGGCCGGATCCGCGCGCCGGCGCCGACGAAGTCGTCTCGCCACCCGCTGATGAAGGTGCGCAGGAGGTCGATGTCACACACCAGGGTGCCGGGATGGTCGGCCGCGAAGCACCTGGCAAGCGTCGACTTTCCTACCCCGGGCATTCCGTTGATGAGGATCAGCCTGGCCACGTCGCCAGTCAACCACCAGCTGGGGCTCAGCCGGCGATCCGCATCCGGGACTCGAACCGACCCAACGTCCGGCGGGGGCTGTCCAGGTCATCCCAGATGACGCGCACGAAACCGTAGTCAGTGATCTCCCGGATCTCGTCCTCGCGCACCTTCTCCTCGAACACTGCATCGCTGGGCGACTGACCAGGCTTGAGCAGCTTTCCGTATTTCACCTTGCCGTCGAACTCACCGAACAACCGGAACTGGGGCCAGGCGAAGTCGACGATGCCGACCAGTGAACCGTCCGCGCGATAGACAGGCACCTGAAGCTCCGGGCGCGGCAGGCCTCCGATGCGGAACAGCCATAGACACCGCGACTCCCCGATCGATCCCGATAACGGATCCGCGTGAGCGACAGCGAGTCCGAGCGGGTGGCTGAAGGGCCACTGATTCATCCGCTCGTATTCGACGATCAGCTCCTCCTTCGTGAATGCCTTCGCTCGGAGACCGGCATCGAGGAGGCACTGAGTGACCTCGTCGTCGGCCTGCAGGCTCGTCTCCAGCACGCATCGAACCGCAGGCAGCGTACGCAGGCCGTCGCGCGTCTCGATCTCGTCCTCCCGGACAGCACCCAAGTGATGGACGACGTCTCCCTCGAGCGGTCTTCCGGCACCATCGAGCCTGGTCACATGCACCTTGGTGAGGTCGACACCCCACAGGTCGATCCCGTGAGCGACCATGCCGGACACGTGGCTCAGGGCGACCTTGCCGCCCAGGGACCGTTGCACGGCTCGAGTACGCACGCGATGTCGCCCGACAGTGTCGAGCGCCTTCCACTCGTCGGCGAACACGTAGGCCCCGCGTCTGATCCGGTGCCACGCGCCCTGGCGGACGATCGCCGTGATCTCGCGGTCGGCGTAGCCCGCGTTCTTCGCTTCGCGCCGGGTGAAGAAGCCTTCGGTGGCGGTGATGATTCGTAGTGGGTCCATGCCTCCAGGGTTCGTCTCTGTACCGACACTTCCGACCGCAAATGGAGTCGCTGTGGATAACCCGGTCCCGAACGTCGCCTGTGGAGAGCCAGCGGCCCATGTCTTGCACCATGTGCGGGTGAATGCTCACCGAGGTAACTCGGCGAGCGACCACTGTCTTCGCGGAACTCCACGAAGGCAGTGGCACCCCACCGAGTTACCTCGGTGAGCATCCGCCCCCGCCGGCCTACCCTCAGCCGATCAGGTCCTCCGCACGCAGCAGCTCCTCAGGCACACCGAAGCCGTCGACCAGCAGCCGCGCGTCGGGGCGGAGCTGGCGGCAGAGGCGGTTGACCTCGGCGGTGATGGCCTTGGATCGCTCGGAGGAGAGGCGGCCGTGCTCCATGAACCAGGCTCGGTCGGCCTCGATGACCGCGAGGGCGCTCAGGTCACAGACACGATCCATCAGATCCCGGACCTCTCCGTCGGGCAGCCCGCGGACCATCTCCCGGAACGCCTCGTGGATCAGCCGCTCGACGTGCGCGTGGGCGACGCCGATGACGTGGTCCTGCACCCTCGAGAAGACGGCACCAGGCTCGTCCCCGGCCTTCACCCCGGACTGCAGGCGCCGGGCGACGCCGGCGAGCATGTGCTCCTCGCGGAAGCGCAGCATCGCCAGGTGGTAGTCGGCGTCGAGGATGTCCGGCTCCCGCTCGCCCGCGATCGGAACGACGTCGCGGACCCGTTCGAGCAGCTTGTGCACGGCGGTCCGCTCCAGGACGGTCTCGACGGCGAGACCGGCGACGAAGCGTACGAGGTCGAGCTGGTCCATCTCCTCGAACTCGCTCGAGTAGCCGGTGAGCAGCCCCTTGGCGACCAGCTGCAGCAGCACGGTGTTGTCGCCCTCGAAGGTCGTGAAGACGTCGGTGTCGGCCTTCAGGGCCGCGAACCGGTTGGCGGCCAGGTAGCCCGCCCCGCCGCACGCCTCGCGGCACTCCTGGATGGTCCGGGTCGCGTGCCAGGTCGCCAGGGCTTTGGTGCCGGCCGCTCGCGACTCGAGCTCGCGCCGGGCGTGCTCCGAGGTCGTGACGCCGGAGAAGACGTCGTGCAGGTCGTCGCGTACGACCTCCTGCGCGAAGCGCAGCGCATAGGTCCGAGCCACCAGCGGCAACAGCCGTCGCTGGTGCTGGCCGTAGTCGAGGAGCAGCGACTCCTCGGCGTCCGACGACGCCTCGAACTGCCGGCGCCGCAGCGCGTAGCGGACCGCGATCGTCAGCGCGACCTCCGATGCCCGGATCCCGGCCCCGCCGACCGAGACGCGGCCCTGGACGAGCGTGCCGAGCATGGTGAAGAAGCGCCGGCCGGCCGACTCGATCTCCGACACGTACTCGCCAGAGGCGGTGACGTCCGCGAAGCGGTTCAGCAGAGAGGTACGCGGCACCCGCACGCCCGAGAACCACAGCCGTCCGTTGTCGACGCCGTTGAGCCCCATCTTGGGCCCGTCGTCCTCGATCCGGACCCCGGGAGCGGGCTCGCCGGAGACCCGGATCGGCACCACGAGGGCATGGACGCCACGCTCCTCGCCCCCGACCACGAGCTGCGCGAACACGACCGCGAGCTCGCCGTGACAAGCGGCGTTGCCGATGTAGTCCTTGTACGCATCCTCCCGGGTCGTCTCGACGACGAACTCCTGCGCATCCGGATCGTAGGTCGCCACGGTCCCCACCGCGGCCACGTTGGACCCGTGGCCGTGCTCGGTCATCGCGAAGCAGCCGAGCAGGCGCCCGGACACGATGTCGGCGAGATACCGATCGTGGTGACGTGCGGTGCCGAGCTGCAGGATCGCGCCGCCGAAGAGCCCGAACTGCACACCCGACTTCACCAGCAGCGACAGGTCGCCGCCGGCCATCTCCTCGAAGGCGGCGATGGAGGCACCGACGTCACCGCCCCCGCCGTACTCCTTGGGAAACCCGAGCCCGGTCAGACCGGTCGCGGAGACGTCGAGAAGCGTCTCGCGCACCCGCTCCCGATACTCGGCCCGAGGCAGCTCCTCGACCTCGTCAAGGAAGTCGGCGCGCTCGGCCAGGGCCTTGCGTACGTCCTGTCGGACCTCGGCATATCGCCCGTCGAGAAGTGAAGTCAGTGCTGCGGCATCGATGGCGTTCACGCCGCCACCCTATGCCGCGACGGCCCAGGATCAGGTCAGCTCGTGGGCGACCTTCGCCTCGCGTTCGGCGATGTCGTCGGACTCCGGAATCAGCCGCCGCACACCCTTGCGCTGGAACTTCTGGTTGGCCACCAGGCCGCCGACGAAGTAGGCGACGAGCGCGATCATGCAGCCCGCGATGTCGTCGGCGAGGTAGTGCCAGCCGAAGTAGACGGTCGCCACGACGGTGATCCCGAAGTTGATCCAGCCGGCCCAGCGGGCGATCTTGTTGTCGATCGTGGCGTGGATCATCAGCGCCACCAGCAGCGTGATGCCGCAGTGGAGCGAGGCGAAGCCACCGACCGACTGCACCACGTTGGCGTCCACGTCGAACAGGACGTGTTGTCGGGTGAAGACCAGCGACTCCATCAGTGTGCTCGCCGGCGTCTCGGGCAGGTCGGCGTAGAGATAGGGGTACTGCAGGCCCGGACCGACCGTCGGCAGGCAATAGTAGGAGACCGTGCCGAGGATCCAGGCGATGCACTGCGAGCTCACGAACCAGTAGCCGTAGGCGAGGTTGCGCGACCACACCAGCCAGCCGGCGACGGCGAACGGCACCAGCGGCAGGAACCACATGTAGATGTAGGAGAGGAACCAGGCCACCCAGCCGGTGCCGAGGAGGTCGTGGAGCAGGATCGCCGGGTCGGCGCCGAAGAGCACCGCCTTGTCGATCAGGTGCAGCTCGTGATCGAACTCATACGTCTCCGGCACCACGAACGGCAGGAACGACTTGAGGTTCCGGTAGCAGACGTAGACCAGGTAGAAGCAGACGATGCCCATCGCCACGAGCGTCAGCCGCTCACGGGTCCAGTGGGTGCGGACCCGCTCCTTGAAGATCGGGCCCATGGCCTTCCACCTGAACTTCGCCAGCCACAGCGTGCGTGGCACGAGGTCGACGAGGAGCGCAGCTCCGACGAGGAGGGGAAGGCGGAGCCAGGACGGTCCGAGGAAGCCCTCCGGGTCGAGCATGCGCTTGTCGACGATCTGCGCGGTCACGACTGCGATCAGGCCGAAGATCAGCGCGCTGCTGACGAGGAAGATCTGAGCGCGGCGATACATAGCCGCTAATTCTAAGTGGCCGGTGGTTGGTCTGCCCATTCCTGGGTGCCTGATCCCTGGGCAGTTTCAGGTATGGCCAGCCGGTTCGGCTCGACCCTCAACGTGACCGACTCCCCCGGCGCCGGCGCCGAGTCGGCGACGGCATCGACCTCACCGACATCGTCGAGACGTACGACGAGCCGGTGCTGCTCCGGCGTGGCCCTGGCCGAGACCACGGTGCCGGTGAGCGGTCCGGCCGGGTCGGCGACGAAGGCGGAGCGGCGCAGCGCCACCGCGCCGGCCGGTGCCATCCCGGCGGCCTTCAGGACCGTGTACGCCGCCGGCCCCTCGAGCACCCGGGCGTAGCCGAGGAACAGGGCGGCCCAGGTGTCGGTCGGCCTCGCCCACACCTCCCGCAGGGTCCCCTGCTGCACCAGGTGACCGTCTCGCAGGAGCGCGATCCGGTCGGCCACGGCGAAGGCCTCTTCCTGGTCGTGGGTGACCATCAGTGCCGTGGTGCCCGCCTCGTGCAGGATCCGCCGCAGGTCGCCGGCGAGCCGTTCCCGCAGTCCGGCGTCGAGCGCGGAGAGCGGCTCGTCGAGGAGCAGCAACCGCGGTTCGACCGCGAGCGCCCGCGCCAGCGCGACCCGCTGTCGCTCGCCACCGCTCAGCGTGCCCGGAAGACGGTCCTGGTAGCCACCCAGGCCGACGAGCTCCAGCAGGTCGGCGACCTTCTTCGTGCGGTCGGCGGCCGGGATGCGGCGCAACCGCATCGCGTACGCGACGTTGTCGGCGGCGCTGAGGTGCGGGAACAGCTGCCCGTCCTGGAACATCAGCGCGAAGCCACGCTTGTGTGTCGGCACCCCGCGCAGAGGCCGCCCGTCCCAGCTGATCTCCCCCGTCGCCGGCTCCAGCCCGGCCACGGCCCGCAGCAGCGTCGACTTCCCCGACCCCGACGGCCCGAGCAGCGCCAGCACCTCTCCGTCCGCCAGCTCCAGGCTGACGTCCGAGACGGCCGCCTTCCCGTCGTACGCCACCGACACCTCACGCAGCGACAGCATCGCAACCTCGATCCCGCCGAAGCGTCAACCCCGTCGGCCGAGTTGGCACGGTCGTGACGCCTCGGCCGACGTAGGTGACGCCTCGGCCGACGGGGGTGACGCTTCGGCGGATCACAGTGCTCCGATCGAAGGGACGCGGAGACGCTCGACGAGGAGCATCACGAGAGCGGTGGCGGCGGCGAGGACGCAGGCGGCGGCGAGGGCCATGCCGTAGTTGTCCGAGCCCGGACGGGACAGCAGCCGGAGGATGACCACGGGAAGGGTGGGGTTCTCCTCGCGGACCAGGAAGGACGTCGCGCCGAACTCGCCGAGCGACGCCGCGAAGGCGAAGCCGGAGGAGGCGAGGAGAGGCTTCCAGATGGCAGGTACGTCCACGGTCATGACCGCGCGCAACGGCCCGGCGCCGAGCCCGGCGGCGGCCTGGCGCAGTCGGTCGTCGACGGATGCCAGGACCGGCACCAACGTCCTCACCACGAGCGGCAGCGCCACCAGCGCCTGCGCCAGCGGCACGAGCCACGGCTCGTCGCGGAAGTCGAGCGGGGCCGACCCGAGGGTCAGGTAGAGCCCGAGCCCCAGGGTGACGGCGCTGACCCCGAGCGGCACCATGAACAGCCCGTCCAGGACGGAACGCACCCGCCGCTCGGCCACGGAACGGGACCGGCGCGTCACCGCGAAGGCCACCAGCAGCCCGAGGGTCAGCGCTACCAGCGAGGCCTGCACCGCGACCGCCAGCGAGGTCATCAGCGCGGTCGTGGCCGGCACCGGCAGCGGCGGGTCGAACCCGGGAGTCTGCAGGGCCCCGTAGTTCCCGAGGCTCCACCGATCCTCGACTCGCAGCGACCCGAGCAGCAGGGCGAGCAGCGGACCGGCGACCAGCAGGACCAGCACCGACGTCGACAACAGGGCCGGGACGTCTCGCAGCGAGACCCGCCGGCGGCGTACGACGACCCGGGACTGCGCGGGATCCGGCACCGAGCGCAGCCGGCCGGCGACGACCAGCAACCCGATGACGACCACCAGCTGGAGCACCGACAGCACGGCAGCGCCGGGAAGGTCGAACAGGGTGAAGGTCAGCTTGTAGATCTCGGTCTCGATGCTGTTGTAGCGCACCCCGCCGAGGGTGAGCACGATCCCGAACGCGGTGGCGCAGAAGAGGAAGACCACCGATGCCGCAGAGACGATCGCGGGCCGCAGCGCGGGCAGGGTGATCGTCAACAGGACCCGGGAAGGCGAGGCACCCAGCGCGGCAGCGGCCTCCCCGGGACGCGGGTCGAGCGACTCCCAGGCCGCTCCGACCGCGCGGATCACCACCGAGGCGTTGAAGAAGACCAGACCGAGGATGATCGCGGTCGGCGTCCCGTCGAGCCCCCACCCGGCCAGCAACCCGGCCTCGCCGATGAGCTCGCGGAAGGCGACCCCGACGACGACGGTGGGGAGCACGAACGGCACCAGGAGCCCCGCCCGGATGACCCGCTGCATCGGAAAGCTCAGCCGATAGAGCGCGAACGCGGCCGGCAGCCCGAGCGCGACGCTCAGCACCGTCGCCAGCCCCGAGGACCACAGCGTGAACCAGAGCGCCCGCTGGATCTCCGGGCGCCCCAGGATCCTGGACACGACCGACGGATCGAAGGATCCTTCGAAGAACAGGCCGCGCTGCACCATCCCCACGACCGGCAGGACGAAGAAGACCGCCAGCACGGCCACCGGGAGAGCGGCGAGAGCGACCAGGGTCGCGATTCGCCGGGTCACAGCACGACGGGTGGAGCTCACTGCGCGATCGTGTCGCTCCAGGTCGCCAGCCACGCTTCCCGGTTCTCGTCGATGTCGTCGGGTTCCACGGAGAGCGGTGAGGTCGGCTGCTGCGCGAACTTCGCCCAGTCGGCCGGCAGCTCGACGCCGGAGGAGACGGGGAAGACGTACATGCTCTCCGGGAGCGCCCCCTGCACGCTGTCCGAGAGCAGGAAGTCGATCAGCGCCTGGGCGCCCTCGGGGTGGTCGGCGCCCTCGAGCACGCCGGCGTACTCGACCTGACGGAAGCAGGTGTCCAGCAGCGCCTTCGTCGTCGACGCCCCGTCCTTGACGGTGAAGGCCGGCGAGGAGTCGTAGGAGAGGACGATCGGCCGCGTGCCCTTCCCGCCGCCCTGGGTGAAGTCGGAGTAGTAGGCCTGGTCCCAGCCGTCGACGACCTTGGTGCCGTTGTCCATCAGCTTGCCCCAGTAGTCGGCCCAGCCGTCCTCGCCGTACTCGGCGACGGTCGCCAGAAGGAACGCCATCCCCGGCGTCGACGTCGCGGCGCCCGGGGTCACGAAGAGATCCTTGTACGCAGGCTCGGCCAGGTCGTCGAGCGACTCCGGCGGCGTCAGCTTCTTCGCCGCGAACCACTCGGTGTCGATGTTGACGCACACGCTGCCGTTGTCGACCGGGGTGAGGAAGTGCTTCTCGTCGCCCGGGAGGTTGAACTCGTCGACCCCGGCCGGGACGGTCTTCGGCGTGTAGGCCGCCAGCGCGCCCTGGTCGATCGCGCGGCTGGCGAAGGTGTTGTCGACGCCGAAGACCGCGTCCCCGTCGGGGTTGCCGGTGTCCATGGCGATCTTGGTGGTCAGCTCGCCGCCATCGCCCGCATGCCGGATCTCGGCGGTGTAGCCGGTCTTCTCGGTGAACTCGGCCAGCACCTCCTTCGGCAACGTGAAGCTGTCGTGGGTCAGCAGCACGACCGTCTTGTCGTCGGCACCGCTCGACTTCTCGGCGTCCGGCTCGGCGGGGGTGCTCCCGCAGGCGGCGAGCACCAGCGCGGAGATCGCCGTGGTCGCAGTGATGGCAGGCGTACGCATGCGCATTCCTGACTCCCTTCGCCGGTATCAACCGGAGCAGGTTCGGAGGGTCTGCGGCGCTGTTCGCCGCACTCTCAGGCCTCCCGGCCTCCCCTGTCTGTTCCCGCCAACACTACCCGTGGGAGAAGTCCGTCCCTCAGCCGACCACCCGAACCGGGCATCGCGCGACGCCGGCCTTCTCGATGCGTACATCAGCGGTGACCAACGTGATGTGATGGCTCTCCGCACTGGCGACGTAGGCAGCGTCGTAGGTCGACAGGTTGTTGCGAAGCTCCCACATCCGCGGCATCAGCGGGCCGGTGGGCGTGACCGCGACGGTCATCTGCTGGATCGCGGCGGCCGCGCGGTCGGCCTTCGCCTTGTCGATCTTGCCGCCCAGCAACAGACCGCGCACGGTCGACAGCACCTCGACATGCCAGTGCGCAGGCACCAGCCAGGCGGGATCGGCCCGCATCTCCTCGAGCGCCTGGAACGCCCTCGGCTCGGTGGCCGGGTCAAGAAAGGTCAGCGCGACCACCGACGCATCGACGACGATCATCAGCCGACGTCGCGCCGCGCGTCATCGCGAGCCGCCAGCACGTCATCGAGGGTCGCCTCGCCGCCCGTACGCCACCCCGCGACGTCGTCGAGGACGTCGAGGTTGTTGGCGAACGCTGCCTCCCGAAGGACCAACTCGCGAAGGTATGCCTGCAGGCTCTGGCCCTTGGCCTGCGCCCGCTTCGCCAACGCGTCACGGGCCGGCTCGGGCACGTCTCTGATCTGCATTGCGACCATGCATGCATAATACATGCACATGGGCACTGAGATCCTCACTTTCGACCAGCTCCCCCCGAAGACCGCGTACGCCCTGTGGCAGCTGCGCCAGGAGGTCTTCATCGTCGAGCAGGACTGCCCCTACCTCGACCTGGACGGCCGCGACCTCGAGCCCGGCACGCTCCACGTGGTGCTCACCGACGGCGACCGGCTCGCCGGCACCGCCCGCATCCTCGACGACGGCGAGGTGTGGCGGATCGGCCGCGTCGTGCTCGCTCCCACCCACCGCGGCCAGGGCCTGGCCGACGTGATCATGACAGCCGCCGTCGAGGCGCTCCCCGACCGCGACGTCGTCCTGGACGCTCAGTCGCCGCTGGCCGGCTGGTACGCGAAGTTCGGGTTCGTGAAGGACGGCGAGGAGTTCCTCGAGGACGACATCCCGCACACCCCGATGCGGCTCACCCGCTGACGGGGGCGAAGAGCACGCTCGCCTCGGTCTCCTCACGGGTGGCCTGACCGCGAGCCGCGAGCAGCTCGAGGTGGGCCTTGGTCTCCATGACCGCGAGGCCGGCGTTGAAGAAGTCCAGCTCGGCGAAGGCACGCTCGTGGCGGGTCCAGCCGAGGTCGTTGGCGACCTCGAGGGCGGAGCGCCGTCCGGCCTGCAAGGACGCGAGCGACTGGGCGAGCCGGGACTCGTGGTGGGCCAGGAGCTCGTCGACGCGGGCGTGCGACGACGGGGCGACCGGGCCGTGAGCGGGGAGAAGTCGCAGATCAGGCAACGAACGAACCTTGGTCAGCGACGCCATGAAGTCGCCGAGCGGGTCGATGACCGGCACCGGCTCGAAGCCGATCGACGGCGTGATCGTGGGCAGCACGTGGTCGCCGGCGAACAGGACCGAGCCGGCCAGGTCCGCGTAGACGTAGTGGCCCTGGGTGTGCCCAGGAGTGTGCACGGCGTCGACGTCGCGACCGGCGACGGAGAGGCGTACGTCCCCTTCCAGCCACTGCGAGGGCATCCGCCAGTGGGACAGGTCGGGCGCGGGCGGCGGGTTGGCGGCCCACTGCGCGGCGAGGTCGTGCGCACCGGCGTGGGCGAGGAGCCGGTCGGTCGAGACCCAGCCGTCGAGGTCGCCGTTGGTGAGCTCGAGGGTGGGCCGGTCGCCGGCGCCGAGCAGCACGTCCGCACCGAACTCCTGACCGAGCACCGAGGCGAGCGTGTAGTGGTCGCGGTGCACGTGGGTGACCAGGAACCGGCGGATGTCACCGAACTCGAAGCCGAGCTTCTTCAGCCCGGCCTCCAGAGCAGAACGCCCCTCGGTGATCGCCCAGCCACCGTCGACCAGCGAAAGTCCGTCAGCGCCCTCGAGGACGTAGATGTTGACCGCCTTGAGCCCGTCCATGGGCAGCGGCAGCGGAATCCGGTGTACGCCGTCGGCGACCGTCCACGCACCGGGAGCGGACCAGTGCTCCCCCGAGTCAGGCGAGATGGCGGTGGCTGTCGACTGACTCATCGTTCTCCTTCGGTCGGCCCTGAAGCTCTGCCTTTCCAGAGCCAGAGGAGACCCAGGATCGGCAGCAGGGCGGGAACGAATCCGTATCCGCTCCCGAACTTCGACCATACCGAGTCGTCCGGGAACCAGGACGGCACGGCCAAGGACAGGACACCGACGACGATCACGCCGGCCAGCTCGATCCACAGCATGACCTTCGCGAAACCCGCCGACCCGGCGGCCGCCCGGCGGATCGCGAACCAGCCGGCGACGTACGTCGCCGCGGCGACGACCGAGAGCGAGTAGGCGATCGGGGCCTCGTCGAAGTGGGTGAGGACCTGCACCAGCGACCTGGCTCCCGCGGCGAGCACGAAGATCGCATAGACGGTCAGCAGCACGAGGTGCGGACCGGAACGAGTCTTGTCGGGAGAGGTCGCGGTCACGCTTTTCGGGGTCCCCGCGGCGCCCGGAGCGGAGCGAGGACGTCGTGGGGTGCTCACCGCACCATCATGACGCGTACGGCCACGACTCCGGTCGCCAGGGCCGCCGCCGCGATCACGCCCGAGGACCAGGTCGAGCGGTCCGTACGCATCGTCTGCAGCGCCAGCGGCATCAGGCACACCAGCGCGCCGAGGTAGCCCAGGAAGGTCGACAGCGACTCCGGCTTGCGTCCGCCCGACCAGGCCGCCAGCGCACCGACCGCGAGCACGACCGCCAGGATCTCCAGCATCCACGCCAGCTGGTCCAGCCACCGCGGCCGCGGCGCCTTCAGCGCGACCCCGACGGCAGCCGCGATCGTCACGAACGCGGCATATCCGGCCACGATAAATCCGATCAGGGTCACGGCGTCCACGTGCCAATCTTCTCCAATGACTTCCACATCTCCCGATCCGGGGCTCGTCGCCCGCCTCCGCGCCGCCGGCTGTGTCTTCGCCGAGGACGAGGCGGCGCTGCTCGAGTCCGCCCCGGTCACCGCACGGGAGCGGGAGGAGATGGTCGTACGCCGCGTGGCCGGCGAGCCGCTGGAGCTCATCCTGGGCTGGGCCGAGTTCTGCGGGCTCCGGATCCGGGTCGCGCCGGGGGTGTTCGTGCCCCGGCAGCGCTCGGGGCTGATCGTCGACATCGCCGTCCGGGCGGCCTTGCAGAACGGGTCGCGGAGGGTGCTCGACCTCGGCTGCGGGACCGGAGCGCTGGGTGCCGCGGTTGCGGCGCGCGTCCTGGATGCGGAGGTCTGGGCGACCGACATCGACCCAGCCGCGGTCGAGTGTGCGCGGAGCAATCTCCCCGCCGACCACGTCCTCCTCGGCGACCTCTACGACCCGCTCCCCCACGACCTCGCCTTCGACGTGATCGTGGCCAACGCCCCGTACGTCCCGAGCGACCAGATCCGGAACATGCCGCCCGAGGCGCGCGACCACGAGCACCACGTGGCCCTCGACGGCGGCACGGACGGGCTCGACGTACAGCGTCGCGTGATCGAGCAGGCACCGAAGCATCTGGCCCCCGGCGGCGTACTCGTGGTCGAGGCCGGCCAGGAGCAGGCGCCCGTCACCGCGAGCCTGATGCGGGAGCAGGGGCTGGTCGCGCAGATCCATCACGACGAAGACCTCTACGCGACCGCGGTGACCGGAACGGCTCGCTGACGAGCTGCGCCGAAAAGCGAGGCGTCCCTCTGATTGCACACCACCCCCGCGGTGTGCATTCAGAGGGACCGCCACCGTGAAGTTCGTCCACCCCCCACCGGCGGACGACCTTCTCGCCGATGAAACGGGCCACCCGCCGACCCATGACGCGGGTTGGGAAGAATTTTTTCGAGAATCCCGTCAGACTTCCGATATGCAGGCTTACGGTCTGACCCACCTGGTGCCGTTGTCCCTGCTCACAGCGGGGATCGTGGCCGTGATCTGGCTGGGCAGGCAGCAGCGGGCCGACGCGAAGCCGTCGAGATTCTCCCGAGGATTCGCGCTCGCGCTTCCGCTCACGGTGATCCCGCTGCTGGCTCACGAGTGGGTCACCGACTTCGACCTCTTCATCGATCTGCCGGTCCAGCTGTGTGATCTGGCGTGGATCGCGGCGGCGATCGCGCTGTGGACCCACCACCCCTACCCGACCGCGCTGACCTGCTTCTGGGGCCTCACCCTGACCACGCAGGGCGTGTTCACCCCGGACGTGATGGACTTCCCCGACGTCAGCTACATCACCTTCTGGGTGATGCACCTGATGGTCGTGCTGGCCGCCGTCTACCTGGTCTTCGGGCTCAAGCTGCTGCCCCGCTGGCGTGACTACGGCTGGACGGTCGCGACCACCGCGGCGTGGGCCGTGGTGGCGTACGTCCTCAACCTCGTTCTCGACGCCAACTACGGCTACCTGCGGCGCAAGCCGGAGTTCGCCTCGATGCTCGACCTGCTCGGACCGTGGCCGTTCTACATCCTCAGCGAGATCGCGCTGGTCGCCGCTGTCTGGGCCGTGATGACGCTGGGGCTACGGATCTGGGCGCGTCAGGACGGGTCGACGAGGACGCCGGTGCGCTCGTAGTCGGCGAGAGCCGAGGCGTACGGCGTCAGGTCGATGCCCTTCTCGCTCACCCAGCCGTCGTCGTAGTAGGACGAGCGGTAGCGCTCCCCGGAGTCGCACAGCAGCGAGACGACGCTGCCCGGGGTGCCGGCCTCCCCCATCTCGCGTACGACACCCAGCGATGCCCACACGTTGGTGCCCGTCGAGGGGCCGACCGAGCGGCCCATCCGGGCCGAGAGCCAGCGCATCGTCGCGATCGAAGCCGCGTCGGGGACCTGGACCATGTCGTCGACGACCCCGCCGACGAAGGACGGCTCGACCCGCGGCCGGCCGATCCCCTCGATGCGCGAGGGCATGCCGGTGGCGTAGTCGGAGGTGTCGGTCTCCCAGCCGCCGTAGAAGGCAGAGTTCTCCGGGTCGGCGACCAGCAGCCTGGTGGGATGGCGGCGGTAGTGGAGGTAGCGGCCGATCGTCGCCGAGGTGCCGCCCGTGCCGGCCGAGACGACGATCCAGGTCGGCACCGGGTGTCGCTCCTGCGACATCTGGTCGAAGATCGACTCGGCGATGTTGTTGTTGCCGCGCCAGTCGGTGGCTCGCTCGGCATAGGTGAACTGGTCCATGTAGTGGCCGTCGCACTCCCGGGCGAGGCGCTCGGCCTCGGCGTACATGTCAGGAGCGCGGTCCACGAAGTGGCAGCGGCCGCCGTGCCACTCGATCAGGCGCACCTTCTCCGCCGAGGTCGAGCGCGGCATCACCGCGACGAACGGCAGCCCGAGCAGGCCGGCGAAGTAGGCCTCCGAGACCGCGGTCGAACCGCTCGACGCCTCGACGACGGTCGAGCCCTCGTGGAGCCAGCCGTTGCAGACCGCGTAGAGGAACAGCGAGCGCGCCAGGCGGTGCTTCAGCGAGCCGGTGGGATGGACGGACTCGTCCTTCAGATAGAGGTCGACCCCGGGACTCGCACCGTCGCGGACGGGGAGCGGAACGACGTGCAGATGGGTGTCGGCCGAGCGCTGCGCGTCGGCCTCGACGCGGCGTACGGCTTCGTCGATCCAGGCGCGATGGGAGTCAGAGAGGCGTGGCACCGCCTGAGCGTAACTCCACCCTGAACTACCACCGGCATGTGCGGTGAGCCACAATGAAAGACCGAATCACGATCGGGTCCGGCAGTGAAGTTGCCCACAAGTTAGACCGATCTAAGGACCCCGATTAACCATTGCGGCCCCAAAAGCGAGACAAAAGACCTGTGGACGAACCTCTTGACGTAGTGCTGATCGGCGGCGGCATCATGAGCGCCACCCTGGGTGTGCTCCTCCAGGAGCTGGAGCCCAGCTGGTCCATCAAGATGATCGAGCGGCTCGACTCGCTCGCCGTCGAGTCTTCCGGCCCGTGGAACAACGCCGGCACCGGCCACTCCGCGCTGTGCGAGCTCAACTACAGCCCGCAGAAGGCCGACGGCTCGGTCGACATCTCCAAGGCCGTCAACGTCAACGAGCAGTTCCAGCTCTCCCGGCAGCTGTGGTCCTTCCTGGTCGAGAACGGCCGCATCCCGGACCCGGACAAGTTCATCCACACCGTTCCGCACATGTCCTTCGTGTGGGGTGCCGAGAACGTCGACTACCTCCGCAAGCGCTACGAGGCGCTGTCGGTCCACCCGCTGTTCCCGGGGATGGAGTTCTCCACCGACCCCGAGGTCATCAAGGGCTGGGCGCCGCTGCTGCTGTCGGGTCGCTCCGCGAAGTCCCTCGCCGACGAGCCCGTCGCGGCGACCTGGACCAACGCCGGCACCGACGTCGACTTCGGCTCGCTCACCTCGATGCTGACCCGCACCCTGGTCGACAAGGGCGCCGACCTGGAGACCGGGTCGGAGGTCACCGACCTGCACCAGACCATGGACGGCTTCTGGCACATCTACGGCCGCAACGAGTCCGGGAAGTACCACCTGCGTTCCCGCTTCGTCTTCGTCGGCGCCGGCGGCTACGCGCTGCCGCTGCTGCAGAAGGCCGGCATCCAGGAGATCCGCGGCTTCGGTGGCTTCCCCGTCTCCGGTGAGTTCCTGCGCACCTCCAAGCCGGAGCTCGTCGCCCAGCACAGCGCCAAGGCCTACGGCAAGGCCGCCGTCGGCGCTCCGCCGATGTCGGTGCCCCACCTCGACACCCGTCACGTCGAGGGCAAGACCCACCTGATGTTCGGTCCGTACGCCGGCTGGAGCCCGCGCTTCCTCAAGACCGGCTCGCTCACCGACCTGTTCCTCTCGGTGCGGCCCCACAACCTGCTGCCGATGCTGCGGGCCGGGCTCACCAACATGGATCTCACCGTCTACCTGGTCAAGGAGCTGCTGCGCTCGCCGCGCAAGAAGTTCGACGACCTCCAGGACTTCTTCCCCGCCGCGGACCGCAAGGACTGGGAGCGGATCATCGCCGGCCAACGGGTGCAGGTCATCCGCCCCGACGGCGTACTCCAGTTCGGCACCGAGGTCATCACCGCCGAGGACGGCAGCATCGCCGGTCTCCTGGGTGCCTCCCCCGGCGCCTCGACCGCCCCGGCGATCATGGTCAACGTCCTGCGCCGCTGCTTCCCCGACCGTTGGGACGGCTGGCAGCCCCAGCTCAAGACGATGATCCCGGCCACCGGTGCCGAGCTCAGCGCCGACCCCGAGCTCGCCGCCGAGACCTTCGCGCGTACGGACCGCCAGCTCCACCTCGGCTGACCCGCCCCTGCCGAATAGGTAGTTCTGGCGGGCCGAATCTGTAGTTGTGGGCGACGAAACTGCCGTTTCGCTG